>SKWP01000154.1 GCA_007128865.1 Paracoccaceae bacterium | reverse complement strand
CTTCGGGATCCCCGACACCCTTTTCCCGGGCGCTATCAAACCAGGCGCCGAACACCGGCGCCAGTTCCGCCTGCATCCGGGCGGCCAGCTCGTCGGGGATGGGCGCGACAGTGCGGCCCGCGGCCTCCAGCGCGGCGATGCCGGCCTGATCGTTCAGATCCTGCCAGCGGCCGAGCTCGCGCACCAGCGGCTCGCCCGAGATCGCCATGATCGCCTCCTGGTGTTCGGGCGCCAGCGCGTTCCAGCTGTCTTCGTTGATCAGGATCGACATCGTCAGGTTGTAGATGCCGCCGGGGATCTGCGAGGCATCGGGCAGCACATCGATCAGGTTGAAGCTCTGCGCCGCCTCGAGATTCATCAGCACCCCGTCCACCACGCCGGTGGAAAGCACCTCGTAGATCTCGTTCAGCGGGGTCTGCACCGGCACCGCCCCCAGGGCGCTGACCGCACGACCCACCGCCTCGGATCCGACCCGCAGCCGTTTGCCGCGCACGTCATCGAGCGAGGTCATGATGCCGCTGTTCAGGTAGATCGCGCCCGGTCCGTGGGTGAACACCGCCAGCGGCACCACCCCGTCGAATTCCCCGTAGCGCGACAGATGCTCCTGATAGGTGCGCCAGTATGCCACCGAGGTTGCCTCGGCGCTGTTGCCCAGGAACGGCAGCTCGCCCACCTGCTGCAGGTCCAGCCGGCCGGGCGTCACCCCGTTCAGGATGAACACGATATCGACGATGCCATCCAGTGCAGCGTCGAACTGTCCGGGCAGGGTGCCGACGATGGCCGGTGTCGCCTCGACGCGCACGGCGCCGTCGGTCACCTCGGCCCAGCGTTCCAGATAGGGGTCAATGACATTGACCCGCAGCTGGTGGGTCGGCGGCAACCATTGCGAATAGCGCAGGACGGTTTCGGCCGCGAGCGGGCCGGCAGTTAGCGTCAGCGCAAGCGCCGACACGGCTAGAGCCGAAGGTGTACGCATCGATGTCTCCTCCCAAGGACTTCGAGTGCAAAGAGGCTAGCAACGGAAAGGACATCTGTCTACAAGATTGTAATACATTCCTGCAAGCGAGGGGGAGGTTCGCCAATGGCAGGCACCGAGGATGTGCTGTTCGAAAGGCAGGGGCGGGTGGTGGTGCTGACGCTGAACCGCCCCGCGCGGCTCAACGCGCTCACGCCGGCGCTGGCCGAGGCGCTGCGCGTGCGGCTGTCGGATCTGATCCGCGACCCGCAGGCCGGCGCCATAGTGCTGACCGGGGCCGGGCGGGGATTCTGTTCGGGCCATGACCTGAGGAATGCGGTGGCGGGCGGCGAACCCGGCGTCGACAGGCTGCTTCGCGACAGCTACAACCCTCTGGTGCAGCTGATCCGCAAGCATCCGCTGCCGGTGGTGGCCGCGGTCAACGGGGTGGCAGCGGGTGCGGGCGCCTCGCTGGCGCTTGCCTGTGACATCGTTGTTGCGGCAGAGGGGGCGCGCTTTGTACAGGCCTTCACCAACATCGGCATCGTTCCCGACGCCGGCTCATCGCATTTCCTGACCCGCAGTATCGGTGCCGCCCGCGCCCGCGCCCTGGTACTGACCGGCGATCCCCTGCCGGCCGTGCAGGCGGCCGAGTGGGGTCTGATCTGGCAGGCCGTTCCCGACGGCGCAGAACTGGCCACCGCCTGCGCGCTGGCGGATCGGCTGGCTGCGAAACCACCCCTGGGGCTGGCTTATGCCAAGCGGCTGATGTGCGCCGCCGAAGCCTCGACGCTGGAAACGCAGGCCGACATCGAGGCGGATTACCAGACCCTTGCCTCGGCCAGCGCCGACCACCAGGAAGCGATTCGCGCCTTTGTCGAAAAACGTCCGCCGGCACCATGGACAGGGCGGTAAGGGCGCCGGCCGCTTCAGCCGCTCCAGTCCAGCAGCACCTTGCCACCGCGACCGCCGCGGCCGGCATGCTCGAGCGCCGCGGCCAGCTTCGACACCGGATAGACCGCCTCGATATGCGTAGCGATGCGGCCGGCGGCCATGTGGCCGGCAAGCTCGTCATACAGTGCCGCAATCGCCGTGCGGTCGGCACTGCGAAAGAACTGCGCCAGCCAGAAGCCGCGCAAGCGGATGTCGCGGAACACCAGATCATGCAGGTCGATCCGCGCCGGTGCCCCCGACAGGACGCCATAGGTCACCACAGTGCCGCCCTCTGCCAGCGCCGACGCCAGCGCGCCGGTGGCTTCGCCGCCCACCGCATCCAGCGCCAGGGCCGGCCGCACGCCGCCGGTTGCCTCCAGCAGCTGCCCGGCCAGCTCTCCTGCGCCTGCCCCTGCCCCTGCCCCTGCCACGATCACCGGGCCGCCCCCCTGCCCCAGCGCAACCGCCGCAGCTTCGGACCGGACAACATTGAGCACACGCAAATCGCGCAGCGCAGCCAGCGCCTCGACCATCCGGCCCACGGCCGAATTGGCGGCGTTCTGCACCACCCAGGATCCGGGCTGCGGCCGCGGCACCACCCAGTCCAGCAACAGCTGCGCCGTTGCCGGGTTGGCCATCAGCATGGAAGCCTGCAGCGGGTCGATCCCGGCCGGCAACCGCAGCAGCGCACCCGAACGGAACAGGTGCCGCGCCTGCCACATCCCGCCCCCGGCCAGCGGCACCACCAGATCGCCCCGGGCAAGGCCCCGCACCTCGGCGCCCACTTCAAGCACACGGGCCACGCCTTCGCTGCCCGGTATCACCGGCAGCGGCGGCGGTCGGTCATAGCGCCCCTCGATCATCAGCAGATCAGCCGGATTGACAGGGGCGGCGACCAACTCCACCAGAACCTCGCGCGGACCGGGAGGGGGCGGGTCCGCCATCTCCACCAGCCGAGCCGCCTGCACCGGCGGCCCGAACGACTCGACACGCACACATTGCATCGCGCCACCTTCCCCCTGCCCTTCGCGGGCGCCATCTAGCAGAACACTCCCGCCCCGTAAACGTGCCCACCCCTGACCGAGGACCCGCCATGCCCCAGTCATCTTCAACCGCCGGCCCGCTTGACGGCCGTACCGCCCTGATTACCGGCGCCGCCCGGGGTATCGGCCACGCCATTGCCCAGGCGCTGGCATCGGCCGGCGCGCGCGTGGCCCTGACCGATATCGACGCCGACGGAGCCCGCCTTGCCGCGGAGGCGATCCCCGGCGCGAGCCTCGGACTCGGCCATGACGTGACCTCGGAAACCGCATGGGCCGAAGTGCTGGAAACGGCGCAGGCCGCGCTCGGACCGTTGCGAATTCTGGTCAACAACGCCGGTACCGGCCGTCCGGGCACCCCGGAAAGCCATTCGTGGAAACACTGGCAACTGGTCATGACGGTGAACGCAGGCGGCACCTTCCTGGGCTGCCGGGCGGCGATCCCGGCGATGCGCGCGGCGGGCGGCGGGGTCATCGTCAACATCGCCTCGTGCTACGCAGACCGCGCCAGCCCGGAACTGACCGCTTATGGCGCGTCAAAGGCCGCCGTTACGCAACTGACCCGATCGGTGGCGGTGCACTGCGCGCGCGCCGGCGATCCGGTGCGCTGTGTCTCGGTGCATCCCGGCCCGGTCCTGACCCCGATGCTGGAACGCGCCATCGCCGACGCCCCCGACCCCGCCGATGCCCGTGCGGCGTGGCTGCGGGGTGTCCCCGCAGGGCGCTTTGCCGACCCCGCCGAGGTCGGGGGTCTGGTGGCGTGGCTGTGCACGGATGCCGCTGCCTATGCGACAGGGTCCGCCTTCACCCTCGACGGCGGCATGACCGCGATCTGACCGCCGCAGGGCGCGGCATCATCCAGCTTCAGACAGTGATGAACTGGGCCATCATTTCCGCATCCTCGTGATCGAGGATGTGGCAGTGGAACATGAACGGATAGGCGCGTGTCGCCGGCTGGTCGAACCGGATCACCACCTCTGCGTGTTCCTCGACAAGAACGGTATCCTTCCAGCCGTCCAGATGGGCCGGCGGGCGCCTGCCGTCCAGCGACAGGATGCGAAAATGCGCTCCATGCACATGGAACGGATGCGGCATGAGGGCAGAGTGTATTTCCCAGATCTCGACACTGCCCAGCGTCGGCGCGAAATCGATGCGATCCATGTCGAACCGGCGGCCGTTTATGCTCATGGCCGGCCCCGAACCGGTTGTCACGCGCGACTCGCCCGGAAGTCCGCCGCCTTGCCCGGGCCACATTTCGAGCGACACGCTCCGGCGGGTGAAAACCGGGTCCGCATCGGCCCGCGGGACAGACACCAGCCGTTCGGGCACCCTGTTTCCGGCCACCGGCAGGCTGGGATCGACCCGGAAATGCAGCATCGTGCCGGCCTGATTGGACTGGTTGCCGCTTGACGGGCTGACGGTGCTCAGCCGGCCCAACCTTTCGCGGCTTTCCAGACTGTCGTCGCGGGTCCGAAGCTGGACCTCTGCACCATCGGAGAAATCGACAAGGATCTCGAAGCGTTCACCGGGCGCTATGGTCAGTCCGGTCATCGGCGCCGGGGCGCGGATATAGCCACCATCCGTGGCAATCACATGGAATGAACGCCCGTCGCTGAAGTACAGGTGAAAATTCCGGGCATTCGCGCCATTCAGAAGCCTGAGCCGGACAAGGCCCGCGGGAACGCTGCACTGCGGGCTGATCGCGCCGTTGACGGTCAGCATGTCGCCGCGGAGGCCGAGAATGCGTTCGCGCGGGAAGGCGCGGAAGAACTGTTCGCCCTCGACGGTGAACATCCTGTCCTGCAAGATCAGGGGAATGTCGTCGACCCCGTAATTCCGCGGCAGGCCCAGCCTCTCCCCCGAACCGTCCTCGATCAGGAGCATGCCGGCAAGCCCCATGTAAACCTGCCAGCCGGTCGCGTGATGGGGGTGGGCATGATACCAGCACGTCGATTCGGCCTGATCGATGGCCAGCTGCGGGCTCCAGGTTTCGCCGGGCTCGATGGCGTTGTGCGGCCCGCCGTCAAGCCAGGCCGGAACCAGCAGGCCGTGCCAATGGGCTGTCGTCATTTCCGGCAGGCGGTTTTCGACCGCAATCTCGACCGTCTCGCCCCGCGTCAGCCGCAGCGTCGGGCCCAGAAAGCTGCCATTGTAGCCATAGGAAGCCGAGGTCGGGAAATTCGGTGCGAAACGATGGCGCGATGCGGCGGCCGTCAGGTGCAGCTTGCCGGCAGACTGCCGTGCATCGAGAAGCGGCGGAATCGGCAGCGGCCCGGTTTCGGGTGCTGCAAGCACGGCGGGATCAAAGTCTTCCTGATCGAAGCGTTCGGCCAGCGCATGCCGGCCATGCCCGGCGCTGCCGTGCCCGGCCCCGTGTGCGCTGACGGGCCTTGCAAGCCCGCTGACACCCATCGCGCCGGCACCGGCAATAAGGTCTCGTCTGGTAAACAATGCCCCTTCCCCTCCCAGGCTCGCTGCCCGAGTCCGCACTGGATGTGCCGGCAGGTCCGCATGATGCTCGTTACGCAACCTTGCTAATGCGTTGCGCCGTGCGCGCCAACCCGTTTTCTGCGGCAATCGGCGGGGGCATTCCGGCCTCATCCGGCTTCATTGGTTTTCGACGGGCCTTCCCGAAATCATCGGTGCCGAATGTTTCGCACCCGGCACGGGGAAACACGCGGCCGAAAGGCGGAAAACAGGTGCCCCGCCCGCGCGTATCTTCCGGGTCGCCGGCAATGCTTGATTGTGGGCGCCGTTCGTCGCATGCTGCGGCCACGGCAATTGAGTGCAGACCGCCGGTTCACCAGTCATCGTGCATTGCAAGGAAAAGCAACATGCCAGGAGCAGTTTCAGCAAGTGCAATCCGTGCCCTTGTCGTTTTCGGAATCGGGGTCTTTGCGGGCTCGGCCGCGCATGCCGCAATGACCTGCGTCGCCTCGGGTTATGACGTGATCATCGTCAATGACAAGGACGCGGAAATCGACGCCGGAGCGGTGCTGCAATGGCGCGAGCCCTTCACGCGCACGACGGGCACATTCACCCTTCGCGAACCGCTTGAACCCGGCGGGCGACTTGTTCTTGCCGGCGCGATGGGCAGCAATTTCATGGTCGAGGATGGCCCCTGCGAGGCGGTGTTTCCGGACCCGCCCGAAGGCGGCTGAATCGCCCGGCGCTGCCGCATTCGCATCGGCGGATGCCCCGGCAAGACAAGGAACACACAGGATATTCTTGCCAGACCCGGCCATAGCCCGGGGCCGGTGCGGCTTGCCGAAAACGGCTTGCATGCAAAACCTGATGTTGTCCCGCACGTTTACAGTTGTCTCGTATGAACAACAATGTTACCAAAATATATATTCGGGCGGCGGTGATGATGCCGCGGTCCGGATACCACGGGAGGGTGATCGCGTTTCCTGACGGGATGCGATCTTTGGGACAGGCAGCGCCTGCTGGCCCGCGTTTCAGGGAGAGG
>SKWP01000289.1 GCA_007128865.1 Paracoccaceae bacterium | reverse complement strand
TATAGATCTCCCCACCCTCCCTGCTGACGCAAGAAGGGAAAAGTGGCTGGATTTTACTCCGCCCGCAGCAGGACTATCCCGCCGCTACCGTGGCCTAATTTTGCACCGTCGTTCCCAGCGCCGCCGTCGGCCAGTTTCGCGCTTCGCGCGCGGTACTGGTCGAATGCGAAATCGTCATGCACCCGTTCCGTCGGGCCGATGGGGAAAAGCTGATAAGTCATTGCTACCTCCTTTTGCAGGCTTGCCCCCGTATGCGGAACAGATGCAGCCGATGCATGATTATCGCATGGCCACACGCCGGACCGCATTGAGGCAGGTCAACAACCTGCGGCTGAACGCTTGTCGGAATCCGGCACGATCAGATCGCCACCGCGCCACCTGCCCTGTCACAGCACCTCGACCATGTTGCCCAGCAGCACGGCGGTCATGTCGAGGTCGGTGTCAAGGGGATAGCTGGTCAGGTCGATACCGGTTGCATAGCGGGTGTTGGCGGCGGTGATGGTGCTCAGGTCCGCCCCGGCGTCCAGGAAGATCCACTGCGGCGCGTGCGCGCTGGGCAGGCCGACGGCGTGGCGCAGCACCTCCAGCGCGTCGTTGGCCGTGACCTGCCCGTCGCGGTTCACATCGGCGGCGATGTAATCCAGCGGGCCGGCCGGGCCGAAGGCCGGCTGCAGCCCCACCGCGATGCGCAGCACCTCCAGCGCGTCGCCCGCCGTGATGCCGGCCTGCGCGGGGGCAAAGGCATGGCTGGCATCCACCATGCCCGCCCCCGGCGGCAGCCCGGCCAGGCTGAAGCCGCCATCGGCGCCTGTGAATGCGCTGACGCTGCTGCCATCGGGCAGGCTGGCGGTGACCTCGGCGCCGGCCAGCGCCGCGCCGCCGCGGGTGGTGATGCTGCCCGCGCGCCCGGCGCCGAGGGCGGCCAGGAACAGCACATCGGTGTTGTTGCCCAGATCGGCATCGTAAACCGTGGCCGAAACCTCGGCCATCACCGGCTGCACCATCACGCCCAGGCCCGCGGGCAGGGCGAAATCCAGCCGCAGGCTCTCGCCCGGGGCGAGGCTTTCCAGCGCGATCCCGGTTATCATCTGCGTCAGCGGGTCGGCGCCGGGCAGGGCGGGGCCACCCAGCGCGGCCTCGGGCACGGTCAGGTCCAGCATGCCCGCGCCCGAGGCGATGTCGCCCAGGTTCGTCACCGTGACCGACAGCACCGAGGCACCGCCGGCGGCCGCCTGCTGGTCCAGCGTGACCGCCAGATCGGCGCTGCCCGCCACCGCGATCGGCGTGGCCCACATGCTGACACCCGGCACCATGCCCTCGCCCTCGGCCCGCGCGTGCAGCCACCAGGTGCCGCTGGCCAGGGCCGCGAAATCCCAGTCGAAGCTCAAGCCGCCGGCGTCATTGGCGGGCACCACGGCCTCGATCACCGAAAAGCCGGACAGCGCGTCGGGGGTTTCCGAGACGAACAGCGTCAGCGCGATCTCGTCGGCATCGCCGGGCGCCAGGTCGATGTCGATGGTGCCCGCGCGGGTGCCGGGGGCAATGTCGATGCCGGTGATGGTGGCCTGCGGCCCCTCCAGCATCGCGCTGGCCTCATAGCGCACGGCGCCCAGGCCGGCCTCGCTGACCAGCCGCACATCCCAGATGCCGGCCACCGGGTTTTGCAGCGCGACATGCCGGCCCAACGGGCTGGTCAGGTCATCGACCAGCGCGATGCCGGCGGCAAGGCCCGTGCCGGTGCCGAAATCGGCCTCGCTCAGCACGCTGCCATCGGGCGCGATCAGCGCCAGCCGTGCCGCATCGCTGGCATTCTCCCACTGCGCCGACAGGATCACCAGATCCTGCTCGGGGCCCAGTTCCCAACTGCCGATGGCGTCGATCGCCTTGCGCCCCAGCACCTCGTAGCGGCCATCCAGCCACAGGCGAATCCCGGCCGAACTGCTGCCGTAGAAGGGCACGCTGAAGCTGGTCCAGGCGGCGGCAAAGTCGTTGCCGTTGTTGCCAT
The DNA here is from genome assembly GCA_007128865.1 of Paracoccaceae bacterium. Classification (GTDB taxonomy): domain Bacteria; phylum Pseudomonadota; class Alphaproteobacteria; order Rhodobacterales; family Rhodobacteraceae; genus Rhodobaculum. The sequence continues at coordinate 4,392 of SKWP01000289.1, read as the reverse complement.
CGGACGAGAATACCGCCAGCCCGTTGCCCGCGCGCGACAGCCCGCCGATCAGCGGCAGCGCCTTGGGGAAGGTCGCCGTGGCCGAGACCGAGGCGCTGAGGTTCGTCACCTCGTTCAGCGTTTGGGCCGAAACGTTGGCCTGCCCCGTGATCATCTCGTCCAGGAAGCTGGCCCCCAGCCCGGCCGAAAAGCTGGGCCGGGCAAAATCCATGCTGACCTCGCCGGTCAGTTGCATCAGCTGGAAGTCCAGCACATCATTGGCATCGACACCCAGCCAGCGGATCATCGGTGCCGCGATGCGTTCGACCGCGCCGGGCAGCAGGTATTCGACCTTGGTGCCCGCCTCGATATCCAGCGTGACCTCGGCCCCGGCGATGGCCCCGCCCAGATGGCCGCGCACCGGCGAGGAAATCAGGGCCGTGTTCGGCCCGACCGTCATGGTGATCTGCGCGCTCAGCTCGGGCCAGTCGTCGGGGTCCTGCGCGGTCAGGTTCTCGGCCGCCAGCTTGCCGCCCTGCACGAACAGTCCGGTGGTGCCCAGCGGCGCATTCAGCCCGTCGATGCCAAAGGCAAAGCCGTCGATGGCCAGCGGGTCCCATGACGCGCTGATCTCGGCCTCCAGCGTCAGCCCCTTGAACAGCGTCGGCATGGTGCCCTTGAAGGCGCCGCCGACCTCCTGGTCCACGGTATCCAGCGAAAAGCGCATCTCCTCGATGAAGGGCCGGCCCGGCAGCGGCTTGGCGCCTTCCTTGCCCTCATAGGCGATCTCGCCCACGACATCCCAGTTCCAGCCCTGCGCATCCTTGCCGATGCGCAGGAACTTGTCGCCCATGGCAAAGAGGTCGCCATCCGCCTGATCACCGGCCAGGTCGATGGTCAGCTTGCTGGTGGTGCTGTCGTCCAGGAAACTGTACTGCTTCGCCACCGTCTCGCCCCAGGTGAACGCGGCCTTGCCCATCAGATAGATGCTGTCGGTCAGCGCGTTGTAGTTCATCCCCAGGTCAGAGAATTCCAGCGCAAAGGGCGCGCCCTCGGGCAAGGGCAGGGCCAGCGGCGTGTCGGTGAACCAGCGCCCGGTGCCCAGTTCCGACAGCCCAAAGGACAGGCCGGCATCATCGACATGCAGCGCCAGCAGCCCGCCCTGGGTGCTGAACACGCTGAAGGCATCGCCGAATTCCAGATCGGTGCGCAGCACGATGCCATCGGGCCGCAGCGCGATATCCGAGAAACCCATCTCGATCAGATCGCCCACCAGCCGGTGCGAGGCCTCGATCCGCTCGTCCTCGAAATCCGACACCGTCAGCGTCGCCATGTCGATGGTGAAACCGCCCTGCATCAGCGGCAGATCGGTGGCCAGCTGCCCGGAAAACACCTGACCCGACACCGTCAGCTTGCCCTCCTCGATCGTGGCCTCGGCCCCCTCGATGCGGATCAGCCGCGGGTTGCCCTCCTTCAGCCCGACATGCAGCACCCCGCCGGGTTCCAGCGTGATCGGGCTCTCCCGCGTCTCCCGCCCCCAGCCGCCGCTCGCCTCGATCTTCAACAGCCCCGTATCGACCAGATCCCAGGCAAAACTGTCAGTCGTGCGCCCGCCCTGGGTGCTGTCGGCAGTCACCGTCACCTCATGCCGCCCCGCGGCGGCATCGGCGGCCGCGGTGAGCATGGCCGTCGCCGGGTCGAAGCTGACACCCGCCGGCAGGTTCTGCAGAAAAAACGACAAGGCCCCGCCCATCGGGTCGGAAAAGAACGGCCGAAGGGAAAAACTGTCTGCCGCATCGTCCAGCAGCGTCACCCGGGTCTCGAACAGCGTCGAATTCGGCACCCGCTGGGATTCCGGCAGCGCCAGGATGAATTCCTGTGGCGCGCTGCCGTCAGGGCCCGGGTTGATATCGGCCAGCAGTGTGAAGCCGCCGTTGGCAAGGTCCAATGCCCAGGGTTCGGGGCCGGTCACGGGGTCGTTGTAGCGGACGACGATGATGTCCTTTTCGACGAAATAGTGGCTTTCCCATCCGAAGGGCAGCTCGATCCCCTCGGTGACCAGAAGCGAGCCCTCGGCCGTGCCGTCGGTGACCCAGATCGCTTTGGTGCTCTGGGCATCGCTGCCCGTGGTGCCCAGCAGCAACCGACCGTCCTGCAGTTCTGTCGGGCGATCGACGCGGGCGATATCCTGGGCGATACGTTCGGTGCCGCCGGGCGTGCCGTCCGTGACCCAGAGCGTGTTGCCGTCGCGCGACAGGACAACCATCTTGTCCTCGGCCGTGCCTACCGCCTTGGAGAACCGCGGCGAGCCGTCGATCCTGCCCACCGCGTCGGACAGTTTCACTGTCCCGCTGGCGGTGCCGTCGGTGATCCACAGGCTGGCCGCCGGGGCGTCGGCTTCGGCGGCCGGACCATCGACAGCGTGGAACAGCACTCGGCCGTCGGGGAAGCGCACGAAGCCGTCGATGTCGCTGCCGATGGCACCGGGCAGGATATCGGCGATCATCCGGGTGCCGGCTTCGGTGCCGTCGGTGGCCCAAAGCTCGCGCCCCGTGGGTATGACGCCGTGGAAATCGGTCAGTTCGTGGCGCACGGTCACAGGGCGGACGGTGCCGTCGAATTCCCGGATCTCGCCGGTGACCGAGCTGACGCTGATCGGCCCGTCGCCCAGCGCCCGCATGGTTTCGGCGCTGGGTGTGATCCAGCGCGAGCCGGGGCCCAGCGGGCTCGTCGTCTGGGTCACCGACCCGCCACTGCCCGAAAAGGTCACCTTGATGATGGCTGACTCGTCGTTGCTGACCTTCACCGGCTGCGCGATGGCCGAGATCACCACCGGGCCGTTGCCCAGCCCGGCCAGCGGCACGCTGAGCGATCCGACGGGAACCGAATCCGGGTCAAGAAGGCTTCGATGGGTGCTGATGGCTTCGTACCGCTGCCCGTCACTGCCCGAGATCATCATCGCGATTCGGGTGCCCTGTTCGGCGATCAGGTCAAAGCGCAGGTTGGTCGTCCCATCCGGAACGCTTTCGGCAAGCTGCAGACCCGGAAGGCGGTCGGCGCTGAGTTTCTGTGCGCCATTGGCGGCAAAGAGGGTGCGCGTCTCGCTCAAACCGACGTGGGAAATGCCGCGCTCTACCGGATAGGCGTCCTGGTTGATGCCGCGCTCGAACACGTCCGGTTGGCGCGGAAACACCGGGTCGGGTTCGGGTTCCGGGTCATAGGGCACCGTGCCCGCCGTGGTGCCATCGGTGACATAGGCGTTGTTGATCAGCAGGCGGCCATCGTCCAGCAGCCGGGTGTTGCCTGAAAAGACAATGGTGCTATCCGGACCCGGCGTCAGGTCGCGCAGCATGAAGGTGCCTTCGGGTGTGCCGTCGGTCACCCAGGGTTCGCGCCCGTGCTCGCCATCATCGGCAAAGAACACCACCTTGCCGTTGCCGAGGGCGTAGAAACTTCTGGGGTCGCTGTTTTGGGGACGGCCGAACTCGACATTCGGGTTGATGTCCTTCAAGAGCGCGGTGCCGGCAGCGGTACCGTCGGTGATCCACAATTCCCGACCGGTATCGCCATCGGGCGCCCATCTGCCATCAGAGGCGCTGAACACGATCCGCCCGTCGCCCAGCGGGGTCATGAAACGCGGCTCGCCATTAAAGCCGATGCCACCGATGTTGCGCACCATATAGGTTCCATCGTCGGTGCCATCACTGACAAAGAGTTCGCTCCGATGCTGTTCGATGGGGGCGTCGGTGGCCTGAAAGACCACCCGGCCGTCAGGCAGAACGGCAAAGTTGCTGGGCCAGCTGCTTTGGGGGCCGGGCGCGATATCAATCATGCGGGTGCCCGCGGGCGTGCCATCGGTGACCCACAGTTCACGCCCGTGGATGCCGTCATCGGCGGTGAAGAAGACAAGACGCGACATCAATACAACCCTTCCACCGACATTCCCCAAGTGGCCCATCGGTTGACAGAAAAGTTACCCGATGAGTCAATAGGGTCAAGTATTATCCCCTCAAGTGTCGCCTGCGGTCTGTGGACTGCTAAAGTGATGCCCGATCAGGCCGCAGAACGGCCCCCGGAGGGCGCCAAGCGGGCTTCCAGCTTTCCTTGCTCGAAACGGTCATGGAGCGCTGCACCAAACAGTGACACCATGGTGTTTGCGCGCCATGATCTCGGGGTGTGTAGCGTGCGGCCGCTCGGCGGCTCAGTTTGGCGTAATCGTGCGGTCCAAACGGATCGCGTCGGCTTTGAAGTTCCGCCAACCTCGGTCCGGTGCTGCCCCCAGCGTCTTTGGCCTTCCCTGAGAGGGGTGCCAAAATGTAAGCAATGTCTAATGCGTTGTAATCGCGAAACTCTATAGGGTGTAGTGAAACCCGGCAAGGTGAAATCAGCGCGGCCTCTCTTTCCGGATACTTC
>SKWP01000116.1 GCA_007128865.1 Paracoccaceae bacterium | reverse complement strand
CGCGGCCTCGGCCGCAGGCAGCACGCTGCGCAGGAAGCGTTCCAGATTGTCCCACATCCGCGCGCGCGGGATCGGGGTTTCGGAATGGGGCAGGGTGGCGTCGGTCACATCGGCCAGCCGAAAGCCGCTGGTCAGCGCGTCGCCGCGGGTGGTGCGGTCGAAAGCGGTGCGCACTACCATGGCATCCTCGGAAACCTGTGGCATGAAGTTGCAGGCCACCACCTCGACCCCCAGTGCGCCGAGATGGCCGAGAATGCGCTTGTACTGCTCGGTCTGGTCGGCCCAGCCGTCCTTGCCCATCACGATGCGGTCGATGGCCGGGCCGGATTCCGCGATCTTCCATTGCAGGCCGGCATCGGCATAGATCCGGCGGATTGCCGCCAGCGCGTCGGGGTCGTCGGGCAGGCCGGCCATGTCGTAATGCACCGCATGCGCGATCCCCAGTTGCCGCAGCGTCTTCAGCCGGCGCGGTTCGGGCGGGTGGGCGACCATGGTCAGCTTCATGGCGGGCCTCAGACGTCGTCGAGCGGATAAAGCGGCCGCGTGACGTGCCGGAACGGCAGCTGCCGCACATCCGCACGCGTCGCGCCCGGCGTGTCGGCCACGAGGATGCGCGCGGCCAGCGGGCCAAAGGTGGCCCGGAAATGCGACGGCGACTTGACGAACACCAGCGCCGCGGCCTCGGGTTCGAGCCCTTGCGACCGGTACATGGCCGTGTCCCATTCCGACGAAGGCTGCGTTCGGACAAGAATCCGGATGCTGCCGATCCCCAGCACCGCCGTCGCCCCCATCGACATCCGCAGGCCCTTCTTGCCGCGGTCGGACACGGTATAGCTGCCGTCGGAAACGGACACGACCCTGGCGGTCACGGTCAGAGGCTCTCCGTCACCGGCAGACAGCGTATGGCCCAGCGGCACCGTCAGCGTGGCGCCCGCGCCGGCGCGATGGGCAGCGGCGGCGGCCGGCGCGTCGCACAGGGTCAGCAGCACCGGGCGGTCGCTTGCCTCTGCGCCGCCGGCCAGCAGGGCGCGCAGCACCGCGGGGCTGTCGGCCGCCGCCCCGCCGGTGGGCGCATCGCCGCTGTCGGATACCAGCGTCATCCCCTCGGACGTCAACCCGATGGCAATGGCTTCATCCAGCGGCGTGAGATCCAGATCGAAGGCGCGGCGCTTGTCCCAGACCATCGCGGCAAGGCGGTCCGCAACGCCTTGCGCCGCGTCCATGTCGCCATCGGCGCAGACCAGCGCGGCAAAGCCGAGGTCGGGCGCGTCGATCCAGGGCTGAACCGGGAAGATCGAAGCGTGCAGCACCTCCCCCGCGGCTTCGGCTGCGCGGGCAGCGGCAGCGACCTCGGACAGCGGGCCGTCGGTGGTGCGCCCGCCGACCGCCGGCACGATCACCGGCGCCTTGGCCAGCGCCATCACCGGCCGGCGCCGCCCCGCGAGCGTCTCGACCATCAGCGCCGCAACGCGTTCGCCGGTTTCGTGAATGTCGATGTGGGGGTATTGCTGATAGCCGATGTGAAAGCAGTTCGGCTGCAGCATCAGCGGCGTGATATGGGCGTGCAGGTCAAGGCTGACGCCGATGGGTGCGTCCTCGGGCAGGATCGCCCGCATCCGTGCGATGATCTCGCCATCGCCGTCGGGCTGGTCCTCTACCACCAGCGCGCCATGCAGGGCCAGGATCATCGCGTCCACCGGCCCGGCGGCGCGCAACCGGTCTTCCATCTCGCCCACCAGCGTGTCGAAGCAGTCGCGGGTGACCGGCCCGGCGGCCAGCGCATAGGCGGCAATCAGCGGCACCGGCCGGTGCCCGGCCGCGCGCAGGGTGGCCATGATCGCCGGCACCTCGACCCGCGCATCACCGAAACCGGTGAGCATGTCATCGCCGCGGTGGATGTAGTACGAGCGGAACACCGCCATTGTGGTCGGGATCGGCGAAAAGCTGTTGGTCTCCTGCATGATCGAGGCGACGGCGACACGCTTTTGCGGTTGTGCGGGGTCCATGCGGCCGGCTCCGTTCGCAGGGGCAGAGGGCCAGCTTACACGGCATCTGCCGGCGTCACAGTCCACCGGCGTTTCGCCATGGGAAACGCGGCTGCCGGATTGCCGTGGGGCGGGCGGCTATGATTGCGGCTGCGGGTTGCACGCAGCGGGCGGTTTCCGATGCGGTATGCTGCCGATCCGGAGGGAGGGTCAAATGCGCCCGGCAGGGCTGTACCACCGCTATGCAAGGTTCCTTCCCGCCATCGGCGGTGCAGGGCCGCTCGACCTCGGGCAGGGGTTCACGCCGCTGGTGCAAAGCCGGTCGATCGGGCCGCAGGCAGGGATCGCCGATCTGCGTTTCAAGCTCGAAGGGCTCAATCCGACCGGTTCCTACAAGGACCGTTTCGCGGGGCTGGCCATCGGGCTCGCGCGCGCGGCCGGGATCAGCGAGTGCGTGGCCACCTCGTCGGGCAACACCGGGGCGGCGCTGGCCGGGTTCTGCGCCGCCGCCGGAATGCGCTGCACCCTCTATGTTTCCGAAAACGCCCCTGCCGGAAAGCTCGAACAGATGCTTGCCTATGGCGCGACGGTGTATTGCGTGGAGCGCTTTACGCTGGATGCCGAGGAAAGCGTGCGCATCGCGGCGGTTCTGCGGGCCGAGGCGGCCGCGCGCGGGCTGGAATTGCAGGTCACCGCCTATGCGGCCTGTCCGGTGCCCATGGAGGGGATCAAGACGCTGGCCTACGAGTTGCACGAACAGGCACCGGACGTATCCGACGTTTTCCTGCCGGTTGGCGGCGGCGGGCTGCATGTTGCCGTCAGCCGCGGCTTTGCCGACCTGGCGGGCGAAGGCAGCCTTGCCCGAAGCCCGCGCATGCATGCCGTCCAGCCCGCGGGAAACGATACCGTCGTGACGCCGCTGCGGTCTGGCGCGGCCAAGGCGCGGGCGGTTTCCACCTCGACCAGCATCAGCGGTCTCGGCGTTGCCCATGTGCTCGACGGAACCGTGGTGATGGGCCATGCCCGCGCCACCGGCGGGCAGGGGTATCTGATCGACGAGGACGGGATCCGCACCGTGCAGCGCCGGCTGGCAGCGGAAGAGGGCATCCTTGTCGAACCCGCGGGCGCGGTTGCGGTGGCCGGCGCGCTGGATGCGGCCGCCCGCGGCGAACTGCCGGCAACGTCAGGCCCGGTTGTCTGCGTCCTGTCCGGCCACGGCTTCAAGGATCCTGCAACGATGCGCGCCATGGGGGCGGTTTCGGGCGCACACAGGATCGCGCGGGCCGATATCCCGGCCAGCCTTGCGCGATAGGGCGTTGGCGCAGGCGGGCGCTTCTGTGCCCGTCCCGGGCGGTCGCCGCCGGTGCCCCCGACCTGATCCAGCGAAATCCGCATCCGGGGCAGTCTCACTCCGGCAAGGCACGTCCGGCTTGTTCCGGCCGCCCGAGAATGTCCTGCACCACGTCCTGAAGATGCGCCACGAAGCTTGCCAGCAGCCGTGGCCGTGCCGGCCGCCGGGCGTGAATCAGGCAGAACCGGTGCTCGATCCGGGCGCGGAAGGGCCGCGAAACCAGATCCTGCCCGATCTCGGCACGGGCCAGCAGCGCGTTGGCAATGGTCACCCCCAGCCCCTCGCGCACGAAGCTGCAGGCGGCGCTTACCGCATGCGTTTCGATGGCGATCTCGGGCTGCACGCCGGCCCGCGCGAACACGTCTTCCAGCACCACGCGAAACGGGCGGTGCCGCCCCAGCAGCACCAGCGGTTCCGCCCTCAGATCGGCCGGCAGTATCTCGGCCCTGCCCACCAGCCTGTGCCCGCGGGGCAGCACCACGTCGCTGCCGACGGTGACCATCTCGACCGAGGCAATCGCCGGGTGGCTGACCGGCGCCTTGACAAAGCCAAGGTCCAGCCGGCCCGCGGCCACGGCGTCGAGCGTATCGTTGTAGGAAAGGATTTCGGCATGAACGCGCAGCCCGGGGGTGTCACACGAAAGGCGCCGCACGGCGGGGCCGAAGATCCGCGCCACGACGCCGGCCGGCGCGGCAATGCGCAGCGGCGGGGTTGCCCGGCCCGCACCGCTGAGCAGATCGTCAAAGCCGGCCAGCGCCCGCTCGACCTCGGGCAGCAGCGCGTCGGCGGCCTCGCGCGCCACCAGCCGCCCGTTGGCGCGGATGAAGAGATGTTCGCCCAGGGCGGTTTCCATTTCGGACAGCAGCCGGCTGATCGAGGGCTGCGAAACCCCCAGCGCGCGCGCCGCGCCGACGGTCGATCCGGCGCGCATGATGGCCCGGAAGGCGCGCAGGTGTCGCAGGTCCATCAATTCGCCTCGCAAATAGGCCGATAGGACAGTTTCATAGGATTGCAGCGATTTGGCAAGATCGTAACAATCTGGGCGCGATACGGGGCCTGGGCTGCTTTGCAAGCCGAATAGACTGCGGGGGTTGACGCTTGGTCTATGTGATCCGGAGACTGTTGCAGGCGCTGTTTCTGGCGCTGGTGATGTCGTTTCTGGTCTTTGCCGGCATCTTTGCGGTGGGCAACCCCGTGGATATCCTGATCGACCCCGATGCCACCCAGGCCGAACGGGTTCGGCTGATTGCCCAGCTCGGCCTCGACCGGCCGTTTCACGAACAGTATTTCATCTTTCTGGGCAATGTCCTGCAGGGCGATTTCGGCAACAGCTTTGTCTACAACCGCCCGGCGCTGGGTCTGATCCTGGAACGGATGCCGGCCACGCTGGAGCTCGCCTTTGCCGCCATCGTCATTGCCGTGGTGCTGGGCATTCCGCTGGGTGTCTATGCCGGGCTGCGGCACGGCACACCGGGCAGTCAGGCGGTGATGGCGGGCTCCATCCTGGGCTTCAGCGTGCCGAACTTCTGGCAGGCGATCATCCTGATCATGGTATTTTCGGTCAGCCTCGGCTGGTTTCCGGTCTCCGGGCGCGGCGAGGTCGGCGAGTTCCTGGGTATCCGGTCATCGCTGTTCACGCTGAACGGGCTGCACCACATCGCCCTGCCGGCCATCAACCTTGCCATCGGGCATCTGGCGCTGGTGATCCGGCTGGCGCGGTCGGGCGTGCGCGAGGTGCAGCCGCAGGATTTCATCCGCTTCGCCCGCGCCAAGGGCCTGAGCGAGCGGCGCATTGTGATGGTGCACATCCTGCGCAACATCCTGATCCCGATCGTGACGCTTGTGGGCATGTCGTTCGGCGGGCTGATCGCCTTTGCGGTGGTCACCGAATCGATCTTTGCCTGGCCCGGCATGGGCAAGCTGATCATCGATTCGATCCAGATGCTCGACCGGCCGGTGGTGGTGGCCTATCTGATCGTGATCGTCGTGATCTTCATCATCCTCAACCTGCTGGTCGATCTGCTCTATTCGCTGATCGACCCGCGCATCCGGCTGGACGAGGTGCGGCAATGACGGCGCTGGATCCGCAGGCGCCGGCGCGCGCCGATGCAACCCCGGCACCGGAACGGCCCTTTCGCCGGGTGCTGCGCGATTTCGCCAAGAGCCCGGTGGCGATGATCGGTCTGGCGCTGCTGCTGGTCATCGTGCTGGCAGCGCTGTTGGCGCCGCTGATCACCCCGCAGAACCCCTATGACCTGCGCAGCCTGAACATCATGGACAGCCGCCTTGCCCCCGGCGAGGTGGGCTTTACCGGGGCTTCCTATCTGCTCGGCACCGACGGGCAGGGCCGCGACATGTTCTCGGCCATCCTCTACGGGCTGCGGATTTCGCTGGGCGTCGGCCTTGTGGCCTGCACCGCGGCGCTGCTGATCGGGCTGACGCTGGGGCTGGTGGCGGCGTATTTCGGTGGCCGCACCGACACGCTGGTGATGCGGCTGGTTGACCTGCACCTGTCGTTCCCGCCGATCCTGGTGGCGCTGATCCTGCTGGCGGTGCTGGGCCGCGGGGTCGACAAGATCGTGATCGCGCTGATCGTCGTGCAATGGGCGACCTTTGCGCGCATGGCGCGGGCAACCGCCCTGTCCGAACGCAAGCGCGAATACGTCGAGGCGGCGCAGTCGCTGGGCCTGTCGAGGGCGCGCATCCTGTTCGGGCATCTGCTGCCCAACTGCCTGCCGCCGCTGATGGTGCTCTACACCGTCGAGATCGCCAGCGCGATCGCGCTGGAGGCGACGCTTTCGTTCCTCGGCGTCGGCCTGCCGGCAACGCAGCCAAGCCTGGGGCTGCTGATTTCCAACGGCTTCCGTTTCGTGCTGTCGGGGCAGTACTGGATCAGCCTGTTTCCCGGTCTGGCGCTGCTGCTGCTGATCGTCGCCATCAACCTCGTCGGAGACCGGCTGCGCGATGTCCTCAACCCGAGGAACATCACATGAGCCTGCTTGTCGTCGACAACCTGCAGACGCATTTCCTGACCTCCGCCGGCGTGGTGAAGGCGGTGGACGGT
>SKWP01000250.1 GCA_007128865.1 Paracoccaceae bacterium | reverse complement strand
TCGCACCGGGCAGCGAGACCCGCGTCTATGCCTTCGAGGCCAGCGCCGGCGAACGCTTTTTCTTTGACCGTACGGTGGGGGATTTCCGCGCCACCTGGCGGCTGATCGATCCCTTCGGGCGCGAGGTGTTCTCGACAGCCCTGGCAAACGACGTCGAAACCATCCAGCTTGCCGAAACCGGGCGCTACCTGATCCTGATTGAGGGGCGCATCTGGTACCCCGAGACCCAGAACTTCGCCTTCAACGTCTATGCCGACCCGGTGCGCGCGCCGATCAGGCTTCTGGGTCTGGAAGGGCAGCCCGGCCCCGATCTGGTGGTCGAAGCCTTTTCGGTGACAACCGCCGAGGAGCTGGTGTCGGGGGGGCAGGTGCCGGTGTCCTGGACGATCGGCAACGCCGGCGACATGGCGGTTGACGCAGACTTCTCCAACCGCGTCACCATCCGCCGGGTCGATACCGGTGCCATCGTCGCCGACGTGATCGTGCCCTACGACCGCGCCGCGCTCGGCGCCATCGCGCCGGGCGAAACCGTGACCCAGTCGGTGAGCCTGACGCTGCCGCAGGGGCTTGCGGCGGTGGGCGAGCTGACCATCGCGCTGCGGCTCGATGTCAACAACGACATCGACGAGGCCAACCCCGACGGCACCGCCGAACTCAACAACGCCGCCGATCTGCCGATCACGGTGGCGCTGGCACCCTATATCGATCTCGTGCCCGCCAATGTCGCCGTCACCCCGCCGGCGGGCTGGACGCCGGGCGCTACCGTCACGGTGACATGGGACACCCGCAACGAAGGCAACCGCGACGCGACGCAGGCATGGTCCGAGCGGCTGGTGGTCACCAACCGCTCGACCAACCGGGTGGTGTTCAGCCAGGATCTGCGCCATGCGGCCGGCGCCACGCTGGCCGCCGGTGACAGCATCGGGCGCAATATCGTGTTCGGCTGGCCGGCCGGGGTGGACAGCACCGGGCTGTTCGATTTCCGCGTGGTCGTCGATGTGCTTGGCGACGTGTTCGAGGCCAACCCGCAGGGCACCGCCGAAACCAACAACGCGCTGTTGCTGCAGCGTGCCTCGGCGCCCGATCTGGTGGTTGCATCGCTGGCCGTGGCCGAGGCCGAGCCCGCCGCCGGCGGGGCGCTGACCATAACCTGGGTAACCCGCAACGAAGGTGCGGCGGCAACCCCGCCGAACTGGTTCGACCGGGTGCGGGTGACCAATCTGACCACCGGGGCGCTGCTGCATGATGTGGCGGTCGCGGTGCAGGATTCCCCCATCGCAGCGGGGGCCGAGGCCACGCGGTCGGTCACGCTGAAGCTGCCCGACGGCGCCGCCGGGGTCGGCAACATCCGCGTTCTTGTGAACCTCGACAGCAACACCTCGGGACAGGGTTCGATCAACGAGGCCCGCGACGGGCTGACCATCGCGCAGGCCGAAGGCAATAACGCCGCCCAGATCAATGTCACGTCGGTCTCGCGGCCCTATCCGAACCTTGTCGCCACCGTGACCGGTGTTCCCGCCGACCCGCGCGGCGGGCAGACCGCGCAGGTAAGCTGGACGGTGACCAACGCCGGTGCCGCGGCCACCGATGCCACCGCCTGGGTTGACCGCATCTGGCTGAGTTCCGACCCCACGCTCGACGGCGGCGACCTTTTGCTGGGCGAGGTCACGCGCAGCGGCGCGCTGGGGGTAGGCCAATCCTATTCGGTCTCGGCCGACATCCTGCTTCCGATCGGGATCGAGGGGGCGAATTTCCTGATCGTGCAGACCGATGCCGCGCAGGATGTGACCGAACCCGACACCCGAGCCGACAACATCGACAGCGCCGCGCTGACCCTGTCTTCGCCCTATTCGGATCTGGTGGTGCAGACGGTGACGACGCCGACCGGCAGCTTCACCGGCAATGACATGATTGCGGTGTCCTGGCGCGTGGCCAACTCCGGGCCGGACCCGATGCCGGCGCCCGCCGGCGGTATCCTCGACCGTGTCTATCTGGCAGCCGGGACAACCCCTGCAGCCGGTGACGTGCTGATCGGCACCTTTGCCCGCGCCGGCGGGCTGGCGGTGGGCGAAAGCTACAGCCGCGTCGAACAGATCGCGCTGCCGCCCGGCGTGGTCGGTCAGTTTCATGTGCTGGTGGTCACCAACGCCGATGCTGCCGTCTATGAGCGCGGCGCCACGGCCAACAATGCCGGCGCCTCGGCCGGGATGCTGACGCTGTCGCCGGCGCCTGCGGCCGACCTTGCGGTGACGCTGATCGAGGGGCCGGCCGGGCTGGTGCCCGGCCAGCAGGTGGAAGTGCGCTATGTCGTCGCCAACACCGGCGAGGCAACCGCCCGTGCCCCCTGGCAGGATCAGATCCTGATCCGCGGCCCCGGCCTTTCGGCCATGGGTACCCAGCTTGCGCTGATCGACCGCAGCTTTGATCTGGCGCCCGGCGCCAGCTACGAGGTTGTCCGGACCGTCACCATCCCCAATCTGGGCGAGGGCGAATTCCGGCTGGCAGTACGCACCGACCGCAGCGGCGTCGTGTTCGAGGCCGGGCGCGAGGGCAACAATGTGCTCGAAGCCGTGGCGGTGCCGCTGCAGCATCCGAACCTTCGGGTGTCCGATGTCACGCTGCCCGCCGGCCCGTTTTCATCGGGCGACAGCATCCAGGTCGGCTGGTCGGTGCGCAACGACGGTGCCGGCCCGGTGGTTTCGGGCTGGACCGACCGCATCTGGCTGAGCCGCACCGAAACCGTGGATTCGCAGTCGATCCTGCTGGCCGAACGCCCCGCGGATGCGACCGCGCCCTTCGGACCCGGTGCCAGCTCCAGCGCGCTGGTGGATGTGACGATCCCGGTATTTGCCGCCGGCGAATGGTTCGTGGTGGTGCAGACCGATGCGCTGAACGACATCATCGAACCCGGCGGCGAGGCCGACAACACCGCCGCGGCGGCGCTTTCGGTGGCCCTGTCGCCCTATGCCGACCTCGCCGTGACCAGCGTCATCGGCCCGAACCTGACCGTGGCCGACCCGGCGCGGATCGACGTGACCTGGACGGTGACCAACAGCGGCACCGGTGCCGGGCTGACCGATGCCTGGGTCGATCGCATCTTTCTTTCGCCCACCGGGTTGCCGGGGGGGGCCGGAAACATCGAACTGGCGCGGGTTGCGCACAGCGGCGGGCTGGAACTGGGCGAAAGCTATACCCGCAGCCATTCGGTGCTGCTGCCGCCCGGCTTCCATGGCCGGTTTACCCTGTTCGTGACCGCCGACACCGATGGCGCGGTGTTCGAGAACGGCATCGAGGTCAACAACACCCGTGCGATGGCGGGTTTTCTCGACGTCATGCCGCAGCCCTATGCCGATCTGGTGGTTGCCGAGGTCTCGGCCCCGGCGACGGCGCTTTCCGGTCAGCCGATCGCATTGCGCTGGACGGTCGAGAACCGCGGCATCGGCCTGACCTCCAGCGCCTCATGGAGCGACCGGGTGTACATCGCCGACAACCCGCTCGGCATCGGCAAGACCCTGATGGGTCAGTTCAACCGCATCGGATTTCTGGCGCCGGACGCCAGCTATACCCGCGAGGTGACGCTCACGGTTCCGGTGGGCTGGGTCGGTGACGCCTATTTCCTTGTCGAGGTGCCGGGCAGCCGGAACCCGACGACATCCGCCTTTGGTCCGGCTTTCGAATTCGTCTTTGTGGACGAGGGCAATTCCGGTCGCTCCGATGCCGTGAACGTGGCGCTCAGCCCGCCGCCGAACCTGATCGTGACATCGGTCACGATGCCGGCAACGGCGCCCGAAGGCTCGCCCATCGATGTGACCTGGACGGTGAAGAACGATGGTACCGGCCCCGCCGAGGGCAGCTGGAACGACCGGCTGGTGCTGCGCCGTGCCGCCGATGGCGGCGATCCGGGCAAGGACATTGTCCTTGGCACCTACACCTTCAACGGGCCGCTTCAGGCCGGCACCAGCTATACCCGCACCGCACAGGTGATCCTGCCGGCAAAGATCACCGGCGTCTATCGGCTGGTGGCGATCACCGATTTCAACAACACCGTCTTCGAGCATCTGAACGAGGACGACAACGAAAGCATCTCCGACACCCAGCTTGCCATCTCGATCCTGCCGCGTCCCGACCTTCAGGTGTCGTCCATCGAGGCGCCCGACCAGCTGACCGCCGGCGCCACCGGTGCGCTGCGCTGGACGGTGATCAACCAGGGGCCGGTGCCGACCACGGTGCCGAACTGGACCGATGCGGTCTATCTGTCGCTGGACGAGAAGATTTCCAGCGACGACATCTTCCTCGGGCGCTTTTCCAACGAGGCCGCGCTGGCCACGGGCGAACAGTACCTGAGCCAGGAAGTCGTGTTCAGGGTGCCGGAGCGGTTCCGCGGCACCGTCTATCTGATCGTGCAGACCGACAGCGGCAACAACGTCGACGAATGGCCCAACGACGGCAACAACACCCGTGTGCACGAACTCTTCGTCGAAGGCATCCCCTTTGCCGATCTGGTGGTGCATGACGTGGTCACGCCGTTCCAGACCTTCGAGGGCAACGAGGTGAGTGTGACCTATTCGGTCACCAACCGCGGCGCGGGCGCAACCAGTCTCGGCAACTGGGTCGAACAGATCTGGCTCACCCGCGACAAGACCCGCCCGCACCCGGCCAAGGGCGATGTGCTGCTGACCTCGCTGACCTACAATGGCGGCATTCTCGACGTCGGCGCGGGGTATGACCGGACGGTCACGGTCAGGCTGCCGGACAAGCTGGTATCGGGCAACTACTACATCACCCCCTGGGTCGACCCGTTCGCGACGCTGCTGGAAGACACGCTGGCGGTCAACGTCAACCCCGACGACCCCAACGAGATGAATTCCAACAACTACAAGGCCGGGGGGGCGGATGCGCTGGGCCGGCCGGGCCAGCCGGGCGGCGTGCTGCAGATCATCGGCAACCCGCCGCCGGTGGTGAACCCCGAACTGGCCGTCGCGGTGGTTTCGGCCACCGAATCGGCGGTTTCCGGGCTCGACGGTGCGAATGATTTCGAGATCACCTATACCATCACCAACAGCGGGACAGGCCGCGCACAGGGTTATACCGTCGAGATAAACCTGTCGTCGGCGCCGCTGACCACTGCGCCGGGCGCCAAGAACTGGCGGCTGCTGCGGGAAGGCGGCCCGGCCCTCGACCCCGGCCAGAGCGTCACCCTGACCCAGAGCTTCAAGCTGCCGCCGGCACTGCAGGGCAGCTATGTGGTGGTCACCGCGAATGTGGCGGGCGATACCAATCCCGACGACAACACCGCCTTTGCGGTCACTTCGGTCACCACGGCGATGTCCAACCTCGGCGTGATCGAGGTGGTGCCACCGGCCGAGGCATTCTCGGGCGAGACGGTCGAGATCAGCTATACGGTTCTCAACGACGGGCCGAACGACGTCTGGAGCGGTACCGAGTTCTGGACCGACCAGGTCTGGATCTCGCGCGATCCGACCTTCATCCAGAACCGCGCCGTCCAGCTGGCCACTGTACCGGTTTCCAACGCAACGCCGCTCAGGGCCGGCGAAAGCTACACCCGCACGATCGAGGCGACCCTGCCGCCGGGTTTCGAGGGCGGGCATTACATCTATGTCTTCACCAACACCGGCTCGGGCCTTCAGCAAGACAATTCCTTCCGCATCGCGACGTTCAACCAATCCGCCGGCGAAATCGCAGGTCAGGCCGGCACCCACGGCCGCATCGTCTATGACGATCCCGCCGGGACCATGGGCAGCGCCGAGATGCCGGTGGTCTATCGCGAGCCTGATCTGGTGGTTTCCGAACTGCTGCTGCCCGATACACTGACCGCGGGCGAGACGGTGGACATAACCTTTACCGTCACCAACATCGGCAACCGCGCCACGCGCGAGGACAGCTGGGTTGACAGGGTCTATCTGTCGCTCGACCCGTCGCTGGACGAGGGCGATTTCCTGCTGCGGCGGGAAGAGGGCAACCGCGAGATCACCGCCGAATTCCGCCGCAACGGCGCGCTGGAGGCCGGCGAGAGCTATACCGCCACCGTGCGGGTGACGCTCCCCTTCGAGATTTCGGGCGATTTCCATATCCTTGCCGTGGCCGACAGCGGGCTCGGGGCATCCTCGCTGGCGGTCTCGACCATCTCTTCGCGGTTGTCGGGGGTGCGCGGGGAGGCCGGCGGCAAGGTCCGGGAATTCCAGGGCGAGGGCAACAACACCACCGCGCAGGCGGTCACGATCAACCCGCTGGTGGCGCCGAACCTTGTGGTCAGCGACCTTGTCGCGCCCGAACGCGTGGTGCGTGGCCAGACCTTCGACGTGACCTATACGGTGACCAACCTCGGCGGTCCGGTGCCGTTCCAGCAGGCCGCCTGGGACGACATGATCTATTTCAGCCGCGACACCCATC
>SKWP01000294.1 GCA_007128865.1 Paracoccaceae bacterium | reverse complement strand
CGTAGGGCGCCCATCGAACCTGTCCGGCGGCGCCTGCCCGCGCGCGACCCGTTTGATCGGTTCGGTTGGTCAACGGTCCTTCCCCGCACGCGCGTCCCGAACGGATCAAACCGATCCGGCAAGACGTCCGAACCGACCATGCGCAGCTGGCATCAGCGGGAAGCGGCCTGCCTCTCCGGCTCGGTCGGTTCGTCTTCGGTTGCCGGCGGTTGTGCGGCGGCATGATCAGCGGCTGTGTCGGCAGTGGGCTCGTCACCGGTTTCTCGCGGCGGTTCGGGTTCGCGGGCCGTTGCCGTCGGGCTTTCGGCCTCCGGGGCATCGTCGTGCCTTGTCGGGCCGGTTGCGGGTGCTGCCCCGGTCGCGGCCTCGGCCTGCCCCTCGATCCGCGCGATGACCGATCCGGCGTCCTGCCCCTGGGCCGAGGCAGATGCGATGACCGCCGCACGCAGTTCGGGCAGGCGCTGGCACAGCTTCAGAAAACGCGCCTCGTCCAGCCGCAGCAACGTGCAATGGGTGATTGCCCTGACCCGTCCGCGGCGGTTGCGATGGCCGGCCAGCAGCGCGATCTCGCCGAACATCTCGCCGCTGCCGATCTGCCGGGTGTGCCCGGCGATGTCGCGCTCGACCGCCCCCGAGGCGATGAAGAACACCGCCCGGACCGGCTCGCCCCGCTGCAGCAGCACTTCGCCCGGTTCGGCATAGATCGTCACCAGCGACCGGGCAAGCCGGCGCTGCTGGCGCGGCGACAGGCCGGCAAACAGCGGGAACCGGGCTACCATCTCGCGCTTCTGCAAGGAAAGATCCAGCGTCGGGCGGGTCTGCATGGCCGCGCGCCGCTGGCGCATGTCGCGCATCAGGCTGTTGAACAGATCGGCGCCGATCAGCCCGTCGTCATGGCTGATCTCGATCTCGCGTTCCTCCAGCCGCAGGGCCAGACGGCGCAGGAAGGCGCGTTCGAGCTGTTCGGCAAAACCGGGGTATTGCAGCCGCAGCCCGCTGATCTCGCGGTCGACCTCGTCGGCGCGGCGCGACAGCACCTCGTGCAGCAGGTCGGTGACCCTTCGGCCGTGGATGCGCAGGATCTTGGTATCGACGAAATCGCCCAGATCGCGCAGGATCATGCGCGTGGTCAGCAAGACCTCGAAACGCGCGCCCACCAGCGCCGCCATCGGGCGCGAGATGCGCAACCAGCGGTGCAGCCAGCGCGCCATGGCAAAGCTGCGCCCATAGGCGATATTGGCCCGAGCGGTGCTGCGATAGGCGCCTCGGCCGCCGGCGCGGGTGCGTTCGATCAGCCGCGCGGCATCGCTGAGCATCCGTTCCACCAGCCAGGCCGAGATAATGCGGTCGCGGAAGCCTTCCAGGATCAGTTCGCGTTCGCGGCCGGCAAGCGTGACAAGGCCGAGTGTCAGACGGTCGCGATCCAGGATTTCCTGCGCCTTTTCGGCCTCCGATACGGCGCGGTCGAGCCGCTCGGCAAAGCTCTTGGCCTCCGAGCGGACGATCTCGCGCGGCAGGTCGTGGCGGCGGGCGGTTTCGGCGACTTCCTCGCGCACGGTCTGCAACGCGACGGCGACCACCTGATGCTGAAGCGCGGCCTCGATCCGTGGCAGGCGGTCGATGCCCAGCCAGCGGATCACCCAGCGCAGCGTTGTGCCCTGCACCAGCAGGGTGAACAGGGTAAAGCCGGTGGCCAGCACCGCGACAAGCCGCTGTGCATCGGGTGGCACGGTGCGGCTTTCGGTCACTGCCAGCGCCAGCGCCAGCGTCACCGCCCCGCGCAACCCGCCCCAGAGAATGACGAACCTGTAGCCGCCGCTGATCGGTGGTGACAGCCGCATCAGGCCAAGCAGCGGCAACAGCCCGTACAGGATGACCGCCCGCGCCGCCAGCGCCGCAGCCACGACAACCGCCACCAGCCCGACGTCTTCCCAGGTCACCCCGTCCAGAAGCCGCGGCACCAGGATCGCCGCGAACAGGAAGATCAGCGCGCCGGCCCAGTGCGCCAGGGCCTCCCAGATGTCGCGCAGGAATCCCCAGTGCTGCGGCGGCATCCGCGCCGGTGCGTTCAGCGCCAGCGTCATTCCTGCCGCCACCACCGCCACCACGCCGGAAACCTGCAACACCTGTTCGGCGACGATGAAGGTGACATAGGGCAGGGCGATGCTGATCGAGGCCTGCGCCATCCGGTGCCCGCCCAGCGGGTCCATCGCGGCCACGGCAATGCGCGCCACCACGAAACCCGCGACCGCGCCAAGCCCGAGCTGGGTCGCAAAGGTGCCCAGCAGCACCGTTACGCCGGGTTCCTGCGCGCCGGGCAGCAACAGCCCGGCAAACAGCACGAACAGCGCGATCGCGGCGGCGTCGTTCAGCAGGCTTTCGCCCTCCACCAGCCGCGACAGCCGCCGCGGCGCCCCGATGTCGCGGAAGATGCCGACCACGGCCGAAGGGTCGGTGGTGGCAACGATCGCCCCGACCAGAAGGCAGACCAGCAGCGGCTGCCCGGCCAGCGGCCACAGCGCCCCGCCGATGAAGAATGTGGCAACCACCACCGCCACCACCGCCATCACCAGGATCGGCACCCAGTCGTCCAGCATGCGGCGCAGGTTCAGCATCAAGGCGACCTGAAACAGCAGTGTCGGCAGGAACACATACAAGAACACCTGGCTGCTGACCGGAAAGTCGAGGATCGAGCGCGCCACCGGGTCGAGCGTATCGGTCACCTCGGTGCGCAGCGCCCATCCGGCCCCGAAGCCGATCAGGATGCCAAGCATGGCCAGAAGAACGGTGAACGGCAGCCGCAAACGGTCGGCCAGCGGCTGGCCAAAGCCGATCACGACGAAGAACGCCGCAAGAACACCAAGGATCAGGACAAGGTCCATCGCGGGCTGTATGCTGGGGTGGGAACCATTGCTAGATCTGTTCTTACACTGTATGTTGTGCCATGCAACGCTGCTGGCGCCTGATCACGGCTTCGTTGCCTGGATCAGCGGCAAAGCACAGCCGGGCGCGGGCATGGTCCGGATTTCCGACTTGACGGATTGCGGGCCTTGGCATACGAGGCACGCGGCTTGGCGGAGTAGCTCAGTTGGTTAGAGCAGCGGAATCATAATCCGCGTGTCGGGGGTTCAAGTCCCTCCTCCGCTACCATCAAAACACGGCACGTCGGGTTGTCGCCCGGAATGGCCCCCAGAAAGCCTTCGACGACCACGTCCAGCCCGGTTTCGGCCGATTGTCTCTCCGATTGTCTTCGAGGTCGCGATGCCCCCGCCACGGCAGCCGCAACGCAACGGCCCGGAGATGGGGCACTGCGCTCTGGCAAGGCCGCGCCCGGGTGCTGTGTCGGTCTGATCGGTCGTGCGGTCCGTGCGGCGCAACTGGCACCGTGCGGGCAGCCGTCCGACATGCCCGGCGATTCAGCCTTTCTGCAGGGGCAGGTCGTATGTCAGCCAGCCGGTCCTTGATGCAAGCCGGTCGTAAAGGCCCCGGGCACGATAGTTGTCCTCGGCAGTGATCCACCTGACAACGGACCATTCGCGTTCAATCGCGATCTGCCGGATCGCTTCGATCAGCGCATCCGCAATGCCTTCGCCCCGTGCCTCGGGCGCCACGAAGAGATCGTCAAGAAAGCCGCCGGTTGTTGCCGAAAGCGGTCGGGCGAAGGGCCGGAAATGGGCCAGGCCCAGAAGCCTGCCGTCGACGGTCTCGGCCACGAGGCCTTCGGATTCGGCTTCGGGGTCGTGCAGCCATGCCCAGACCCGGTTACGCATCGCTTCGGTCTGGTCAACCCTGTAGAAGGCGGCATATCCCCGATAGAGGGTATCCCAGGCGGCCCGGTCCCCCGGGGCCACCGGACGAATGGTAATCGGGCGTTGCGCAGGCATCGGCGTTGCTCCTTCGGGTTTCGGGGTTGCGGCTGGGCTGTGGGCCTGACCTACGGGAAATCCGCCGTGGCCGCCACTGCGTCCTGTTCGGCTGGGCCGGAGTGCTGGATGGAGCGTGCTGCCGGCACCAGTGGCGGCGCGCACCTCATGCCCTGCGGCCGTCGCTGTGCTGCATGGCGGGCCCCTGTCATGGCCCTTCACGATGACCGGCCGTCTCCCGGTGCCCCGGTCATTGCCGGCAAGCCAGGCGTCAGCCGAGCCGATCGGGCGGCGGAAAACGCGGCGGAACGAGCGCTGAATGGAACCAGCTGACGAAACTGGCGATCGAGAACACCGGCAGGCCGGTTGCCGTGCGGATGTCGGCAGCATAGGGAACCATGTTCGTGCATTCGAGCACGATTGCGCCCAGATCGGCGTGCGATGCCTGCAGGGCCAGCGCAGCGTCGACATTGTCGGCGCGGGCTGCCGCCACGTCGAGCTCGGCCTCGTTGCCCAGGATGACCCGGGTAAACTCGCGCCCGCCTTCGGTGGTGCCGATCGGGGTGTCCGGGGGCACGCCCGCGCGTTCCAGATGCCGCGGTGTAAGGCTCGATGCCGAAATCGTCAGGATCCCTGCACGCCGCCCCGGTGCCAGCAGGCGGTTCACGGTGGCCACCTGCATCAGCGACGAGGTTGCAACCGGCACCGGCACCGCCGCGGCCAGTTCCTGCTGATAGAGCGAAAGGAACCCGCAGTTTGTGGTAATTCCGTCGGCGCCATCGGCCACCAGGTCGCGGGCAGCGGCGATGAAGGCGTTCAGCAACCCCTCGGCGCCGCGTCGCACGACACGGTCCGGGCTGGCCTCGCGCACCACGCGGTACAGCACCGGGAAGGGCCAGCTCAGCGCATTGCCCATGTCGCCGGGGATGCGGGGAAACCGGGCCTCGAGCATCAGGATGCCGACCGCTGCACCATACACCGCCTTGCCGCCCCGTGTCTTCATGTCTTGCGCTCCTGTTGGCTGCCGGCGCCGTTTTCGGGCAGAGGCTGATCGAAGATCACCGCGCTGCCCGGTACATAGATGCTGGAATAACCTTCACGCACCGCCGCCACCACCTGATCCATCCGCTTTGAAATATGGCTCTGCATGGCCGCCACCGCGGCCTCGGCATTCCGGGCGGACAGCGCGGCCATTATGGTGCGGTGTTCGCCCTTGGTGGTGCTGACCCGGCTTTGCATGTCGATCCAGCGAATGTAGCGGATGCGTTCGTTGATGCCCTGAAGCTGGCGCAGCAATTCGGCATTGCCGGCGAGGTCGGCTATCGCCAGGTGAAACGCCTCGTCGCCTGCCGTCACTTCGCGCACTGTCCGGCCGGCGGTATCAGCCTGCGCCGCAAGTGTTGCCTCCAGTCCGGCAAGGCCGCGGTCGGATGCCCGCTTGCAGGCAAGCCTGACGGCGGCGCATTCGAGCACCGAGCGCAGTTCGTAAAGGTCGAAAACCGTCTCGGCGTCGAGGCTGCGGCAGCAGAAGCCGCGCCCCGGCTGGAAGGTGACCAGACCTTCGGCGACCAGCCGGTTGAGCGCCTCGCGCAGGGGCGTGCGGCTGGTGCCGAGGTCGCGCGCCAGCGCCCCTTCGTTCAGCCGCTCGCCGGGGCGCAGCCGGAAATCCACCGCCATTGCCTTGAGCTGGCGATAGACCGCCTCCACCCGTGGTGCGCCGCTCGTGCCGTTGTCGGTTGCGTCCATGCCCGCCCACTGTTCCGCCACCGCAAAGCTTGACACGGGCCGGAAGAGTTTACAAGCTGTGCGCAAGTCTGAATACAGAAAGGCATGCAGAAATATGGCCAATGCCCAGACCAACGAGATCACCGGTGCCGAGGCCATGGTGCGGATGCTTCAGGCGCATGGCGTCACGCATGTTTTCGGGCTTTGCGGTGACACCACCCTGCCGTTCTACGATGCGCTGGCGCGGCTCGATCATGGCATGACCCATCTGCTGACCCGGGACGAACGGCATGCGGCCTACATGGCCGACGGCTATGCCAGGGTGACCGGCAAACCCGGCGTATGCGAGGGGCCTTCGGGTGGTGGCGCGACCTATATCCTGCCGGGGGTCGTCGAGGCCAATGAAAGCTCGATCCCGATCCTGGCCATCACCACCGATGTAAGCACGGCATCGCGCGGGCGCTATCCGCTGACCGAACTCGACCAGGCGGCGCTGTTCCGGCCGCTGACCAAGTGGAACGCCTCGCTCGATCAGCCGGCGCGATTGCCGGCCATGGTGCGCGCCGCGTTTCGCGCGATGACAACGGGCCGGCCGGGCGCCGTGCATCTGGCATTGCCCTTCGATACGCAGAAGGCCCCGGTGGGGGCCGAGGATATCTGGGCCGACCCGCGCCACCGCAGCTTTCCGGCCGAACCGGCGGCACCGGATCCCGCCGCCATCCGCGAGGCGGCAGACCTGCTGGCAAATGCACGCGCGGCGGTGGCGGTCTGTGGTGGCGGGCCGGTGATCGCCGGGGCCGAGGCGGCGCTGGCGCGGCTGGCGGAACTGCTGGACCTGCCGGTGGCGACCTCGGTTTCGGGGCAGGGGGCGATTGCCGAAACCGCGCCGCATGCGGTGGGCGTGGTCGGTTCCAACGGAGGGCACCCGGCAACGCGGGCAGTCGTGGACGGGGCCGATCTGGTGCTGTTCATCGGCTGTCGGGCCGGGTCGGTGACGACCGAACGCTGGCGCTCGCCGCCGCCGGGGCGACGGGTGATCCATGTCGACAGCGATCCGATGGTGATCGGCGCGAATTATCCCACCGATGTCGCCATCGTTGCCGATGCGCGGCTGGCGCTCGAGGCGCTGGTGGCGGAACTCGAAACCCGCGGCCCGCTGGCGGCGCAGAACGGCGCTGCACGGGCGCGGGCCGCCTGGAATGCGAAGCTCGATGATCTGGCCCCGCTGGCCGCCTGCGATGCGGTCCCGGTCCGGCCCGAGCGGGTCATGGCCACACTGTCGCGGCTGCTGGACGACGATGCCGTGGTGGTGGCCGATCCGGGCACGCCATGCCCGTACATGTCGGCCCAGTACCGGCTGCGGCGGGCCGGGCGGCAGGTATTCTCGAACCGGGCGCATGGCGCGCTGGGCTATGCCGTGGCTGCGGCGATGGGCGCCCATGTCGGCCGCCCCGGGGTCAAGACCGTGGCGCTTACGGGCGACGGTTCGTTCGGCTTCTGCGTCGGCGAGCTGGAAACACTGGTCCGGCACCGGATGCCGATCACCATCGTGGTGTTTTCCAATTCCGCCTTCGGCTGGATCAAGGCCGGGCAGGATTCGGGGTTCGGCAAGCGGTATTACAATGTCGATTTCTCGCGCACGGATCATGCCGCGGTCGCCGCTGCCTATGGGCTGCAATCCTGGCGGGTGGACACGCCCGACGCGCTGGAGCCGGCGCTGCGGGCGGCCATCGCCGCCGATGGCCCGACCCTGGTGGATGTGATCAGCCAGCCGTTGCACGAGGCCGCGGCGCCGGTGTCGGAATGGATCGCATGACGGCCGATCTCGCGCAGCGGATCATCGGTTTCGATCTGTGGCATCTGTCACTGCCGGTGGTTTCCCGGCGCGATCACGGTATCGGCCGGGTCGAGGCCGAAGTCGAGGTCGTGGTGCTTCGGCTGACGGCCGAGGGTGGCTGCGAAGGCTGGGGCGAGGCGGCCTGCTGGGCGCCGTTCACCGGGTCGCCCGAGGCTTCATTCGCCGCGCTCGACCGCTACATGCGCCCGCATGTGCTGGGCCGCCCGCTGGCCCGGGCAGCCGACATCACCGCCGATGCCTGCCGCGCCGTCGCACATTGTACCGAGGCGAAGGCGGCGCTCGAAACGGCGCTGCTGGACCTGACCGGGCGGATTGCGGGCGTGCCGGTCTGGGCGCTGCTTGGCGGCTGTGCGCAGGCTGAAATCCCGCTGTCGGTTTCGTTGGCCGACCCCGACTTCGACGCCGATCTGGCGCTGGTCGCACGTCTGGTGGCCGACGGTGTCGGCATCGTCAAGCTGAAGGCCGGGGTGGCCGGCCACCGCTTTGATCTCGACCGGATGGAGCGTTTGCGGCGGGATCATCCCGGTCTGGACATCCGGGTGGACTACAATCAGGGGCTCGGGCCGGCCGAAGCTGCTGCCTGTGTCCGCGAGGTTGCAGCCTTTCGGCCCGGTTTCATCGAACAGCCGGTGGCGGCATCGCAGTTCGGCCTGATGCGGCGGCTGCGCGAAGCCATTGACGTGCCGCTTCTGGCCGACGAGAGCGTTTTTGGCCCCGAGGACATGCTGCGCGCCATCGCCGAGGGCATCTGTGACGGCGTGTCGGTCAAGGTGATGAAGGCCGGCGGGCCGAGGCGTGCCCAGGCGGTGGCAGGAATGGCGGCGGCCGCGGGGTTGACGGCCTATGGCGGCGACATGTTCGAAACCGGGCTCGGCCATCTTGCCGGCGCGCACATGATCGCCGCAACCCCGGCGATCAGTCTTGGCTGTGAATTCTATCAGGCGCGCCATTACCTTGTCGAAGACATCCTTGCCGAACCCTTTCCTGTCCGCGAGGGGCGCGTCGTGGTGCCGCAGGGCCCGGGGCTGGGAATTGTCGTCGATCCCGGGCGGCTTGCCCGCTACAGCTTGCGAAGCGTGACGCGGGAAGCAGCATGACCGAAACCGCGATCATGGAATCCACGGGGGCTGTGCCGGCGGTGACCGGGACGGTCGCAGTGGTCGGCGCGGGGATCGTCGGGGTCGCCACGGCGGTGTGGCTGCAGCGTTACGGGCTCCGGGTGGAGCTGATTGACCGGTCCGGGCCGGCCGAGGGGGCATCTTTCGGCAATGGCGGTGTGCTTGCTTCCTGTTCGGTGGTGCCGGTGACGGTGCCCGGGCTGGTCGCAAGGGCGCCGAGGATGCTGCTTGACCGCGACCAGCCGCTGTTTCTGCGCTGGCGCTATCTGCCGCGGCTGGCGCCCTGGCTGATCCGCTACCTGCGCCACGCCAATGAAGGGCAAACCCGTCGCATCGCCGCTGCGCTGTACCCGCTGATCGGTGACAGCCTGACCGATCATCAGGCGCTTGCCGCCGGCACCGGCGCCGAACGCTATGTGGTGCCCTCGGATTACCTGTACCTCTACCCGGACCGCAGCGCCTATGACGCGGATGCCTTCGGCTGGGATATCCGCAAGGGCTTCGGTTTCGCCATGGAAGAGATGGCGGGCGATCGCCTGCGCGGGTACGACCCGGCGTTTGGTCCTGGCATCGGCTTCGGCGTCCGAATGCCCGATCACGGGCGCATCAGCGACCCGGGTGCCTATGTGCGCGCGCTGGCCGATCATGTGGTTGCCAGCGGCGGCGTGCTGCGGACCGCCGAGGTCACCGACGTTGCCCGCGACAGCGGCCGCGTCGTCGGCTTGCGCCTGCGGGGCCGGGACGGCCGGGCCGAAACCCTGCCATGCGATGCCGTGGTTGTCGCCGCCGGCGCCTGGTCGGGGTCGCTGGCCGCGAAACTGGGGCTCAAGGTGCCGTTGGAAAGCGAGCGTGGCTACCATCTGGAATTGTGGGAGCCGGACAGGATGCTGCGTGCGCCCTGCATGGTGGCGGCGGGCAAGTTCGTGGCGACGCCCATGGAGGGGCGGATCAGAATCGCCGGGGTTCTTGAATTCGGCGGTCTGCAGGCGCCCGCCTCGCGCGCACCGCTGGCCCTGCTCAGGCGTCAGGTGGCCCGGGCCTTTCCTGGTCTGACGTGGCAATCCTGCACCGAATGGATGGGCCACCGGCCTGCGCCGGCCGATTCGATTCCGCTCATCGGGCCGGTTCCCGGGGTGGATGGCGCCTTTCTCGCCTTCGGTCACCACCACATCGGTCTGACCGGAGGACCGCGCAGCGGACAGCTTCTGGCGCAACTCATAACCGGCCGCAGGCCCAACATTGACCTTGCGCCCTATGCGCCTTCGCGTTTCTATTGACGACAAACCGCAACCGACAGGGAGAACGAAGATGCGGACGATCAAGACACTCATGGCAGCCACGGCGCTCACCGCGGTGGGCGCGGCCTCGGCCGCGGCCGAAACCTGGGATCTGCCGCTGGCGTATCCGGCGACCAACTTCCATTCCGAAAATGCGGCCGATTTCGGCGCCTGCGTCGGCCAGGCCACCGGCGGGGCAATCAATATCGTCACCCATCCCAACGGCTCACTGTTTGCCGGAAACGACATCAAGCGTGCGGTTCAGACCGGCCAGGCGCCGATCGGCGAGCGGCTGATCTCGGCGCATCAGAACGAAAACCCGATGTTCGGGATTGACTCGATCCCCTTCCTTGCCACCTCTTTCGAGGATCACGAGCGGCTGTGGGAAGCGGCCGGTCCCGCCATGGTCGAAATCCTCGACGCGCAGAACCTCGTCTATCTCTACTCGGTGGCATGGCCGCCGCAGGGCCTCTATTTCAAGCGCGAGATCAACTCGGTGGCCGACATGGAAGGCATCCGCTTCCGGTCCTACAACACGGCCACCGCGCGCATGGCCGAGCTGACCGGCATGCGGCCGGTTCAGATCGAAGCTGCCGAACTGAGCCAGGCGCTTGCCACCGGCGTGGCAGAGAGCTTCATCTCATCCGGCGCAACCGGGTATGACAGCCAGGTCTGGGAAAGCCTGACGCATTTCTATGAGGTGGACGCCTGGCTGCCGCGCAACATCATCTTCGCCAACAAGCAGGCCTGGGCGGCTCTGGACGAAGCGACCCAGACCGCCATTCGCGACTGTGCCGCCGAAGCCAAGGCGGCCGGGCTCGAACGCTCCATTGCCTATACCAACTTCACCCTCGACGGGCTGCGCGAAGGCGGCATGATCGTGCAGCGCGCCGGTGACGAGTTGATGGAGGGGCTGCGCGAGGTCGGCGCCATCATGACCGAGGAATGGCTCCAGAACGCCGGCGACACCGGCCGCGCCGTGATCGAGGCCTATCGCGCCGGTAACTGACCCTTGCAGCGCTCGGGGCGGGGTCGTTACCCCGCCCCATTGCGCCTTCCGACCCCGCATTGACGGAGACGGCCATGACCCGGGCCCTCGGCCTTGTCCGGCGTGTGCTCGACACGCTTTATCTGATCGGCGGCTACATCGGGGCGATGTTTCTCGTCACGATCCTGCTGCTGATCACCGCGCAGATGGTGGCGCGCTGGACCGGGCTTACCATACCCGGCGCCTCCAACTATGCCGGTTACGCCATGGCCGGCGCCTCGTTCATGGCATTTGCCTATGCGCTCAACTCCGGTTCGCACATCCGCGTCACGCTGGGGTTGACTGCGCTCGGGCGGTTCCGCCGCTGGGGCGAGATATGGTGCCTTGCGATCGGTGCACTGGTGGCGACCTACATCCTGCGCTACGCCTATAATGCCGTGTACTGGTCGCGGCTGCTGGGCGATGTCAGCCAGGGGCAGGACGCAACTCCGCTCTGGATACCGCAGCTGGTGATGGTGATCGGCGCATCCTTGCTGACGCTTTGCCTGTGGGACAATCTGATCCGCATGATCTTTACCGGCCGTTCCGGCACCGAGGGTGACCCGGGCGACCCGGCGCAGACGGAATAGGGGGCGACGACCATGGAACAACTCGCCCCGATTGCGATCTTTCTCTTCGTGCTTTTCCTGCTGCTGGGCTCGGGCGTCTGGGTCGGGCTGGCGCTGGTCGGCGTGGCATGGGTGGGAATGGAGCTTTTCACCACGCGGCCGGCGGGTGATTCGATGATAACGGTGATGTGGCGCTCGACCTCGTCCTGGACACTGACGGCACTGCCGCTGTTCATATGGATGGGCGAGATCCTGTATCGAACGCGATTGTCCGAAGACATGTTCCGCGGCCTGTCGCCCTGGCTCGCGCGCCTGCCCGGGGGGCTGGTGCATACCAATATCGTCGGGTGCACGGTGTTTGCGGCGGTCTCGGGCTCTTCGGCGGCGACGCTCACGACGGTGGGCAAGATGTCGATCCCCGAACTGCGCAAGCGCAACTATCCCGAACCGATGGTGATCGGCACGCTGGCCGGGGCGGCCACGCTGGGGCTGATGATTCCGCCCTCGCTGGCGCTGATCGTCTATGGCGTGACGGTCAATGAATCGATCACCAAGCTGTTCATGGCGGGCGTCTTTCCCGGGCTGGTGCTGGCGGGCATGTTCATGGCCTATGTGGCCATCCGCGCCAGCCTGTCGCGCAATTTCAACCCCACGGCCGAACCCCGAACGAGCTTTCTGTGGAAGGTCAGGAATTCGCGTTCGCTGATCCCCGTGGTGATCCTGATACTGGTGGTGATCGGCTCGATGTATCTGGGTTATGCCACGGCCACCGAAGCCGCGGCATTCGGGGTCATCGGGGCGCTGATCCTGGCCGCGACACAGGGAACGCTGACCTGGCAGACCTTTCTGGAAAGCCTGCTTGGCGCCACCCGGACATCGGCAATGATCGCGCTGATCCTTGCCGGGGCGGCATTCCTGTCGTTGTCGATGGGCTTTACCGGCCTTCCGCGGGCACTGGCCGGTTTCATTGACGGCCTCGATCTGACGACGTTCCAGCTGCTGATGGCGCTTCTGGTCTTCTACATCATCCTCGGCATGTTCCTTGACGGGATTTCCTCGGTGGTGCTGACCATGGCCATCGTCGAGCCGATGATCCGTCAGGCCGGGATCGACATGATCTGGTTCGGGATCTTCATCGTGGTGGTGATCGAGATGGCGCAGATCACGCCGCCCATCGGCTTCAACCTGTTCGTGCTCCAGGGCATGACCAAACATGAAATGACCTACATCTCGAAGGCTGCCTTCCCGATGTTCATGATCATGGTTCTGATGGTTTTCGTGCTGATCGCCTTTCCCGAAATCGCGACCTGGCTTCCCGAGAACATCCGACAACGGCCGGGGGGGTGAGTGGAGGCGTTTTTCACCGCTCTGCCTTCGCCCCTGGTTCTTGCCGCGGTCTTTGCCATCATCACCGTGGCGGCGGTGGTTCAGGCGGGGCTCGGCATGGGCTTCGGCATCATGGCCGCACCGCTGCTGGCGCTGGTCGCACCCCAGTTCGTGCCCGTGCCCTGTATCTGGATGGGGTTCTTTACCGCCAGCTGGACGGCGCTTGCGGAACGGCAGGGCATCGTCTGGCCCGAGGTCGGGCTGGGATCGCTGGGGCGCGTCCCCGGGGTGATGGCCGGGGTGGGGTTGCTGGCGGTTCTGGCCGATACGGTATCCTTCTCGCTGGTCTTCGGGCTCATGGTCGGGGCAGGGGTGCTGATTTCCCTGTTCGGTCGGCCCCTGCCGTTTACCCGGCCAAACATGATGGCCATGGCGGCATTGTCCGGAACCATGGGCACCATCACCTCGGTCGGGGCGCCGCCCATGGCGCTGGTCTATCAGGGTCGCGCCGCCCGCGCTGCCCGGCCGACACTTGCGGGTTTCTTTTCCATCGGCTGCATCATGTCGCTGGCCGGGCTCTACCTGGCCGGTTTCGGAACGATGCAGGACCTTGTCCTGGCTTTCCTGATGCTGCCGCCGCTGCTGTTCGGCCTGTGGATCGCCGCGCGCACCCAGGCCCGGTTCGACACCCGCTTTCGCCCCTTCCTGCTGACGATCTCGGGCGCCGCCGCGGTGCTTCTGATCGTTCGCGGGCTCATGTGAACGCAGCGAGGAAAGCCCTGCCATGCCCGAGTTCATCCTGACCGAAACACGCGGCCCGGTCCGACTGATCACCCTCAACCGGCCCGAGGTCATGAACGCCTGGCACCGGCCGATGCGCCAGGAACTGGTGGCGGCGCTGGGCGCGGCCAATGCCGAGCCGGGTATCGGTGCGGTGGTGCTGACCGGCGCCGGCACGCGCGCCTTTGGTGCCGGGCAGGATCTGGGCGAGGCGCATGGCTTCGACACTGACCGCGCCCGGGAATGGATCGCCGAATGGGGCGAGCTTTATGGCGCGCTGCGCAATCTCGACAAGCCTTCGGTTGCGGCCCTGAACGGCGTCGCGGCCGGTTCGGCCTTTCAGTTTGCGCTCCTGTGCGATCTGCGGGTCGGGCATGACGGGGTGCGCATGGGCCAGCCCGAGATCGATGCCGGCATTCCCAGCACCACCGGGCCCTGGCTGATGCTGGACCGGATCGGACTGGCGCGCACGGTCGAACTGACCCTGACCGGCCGCTTGCTGGAGGGCGAAGAATGCCATCGGCTGGGGCTGATCAACCGCCTTGTTGCGGCTGAACAGGTGCTGCCGGCTGCCCTGGCGCTGGCCACGGACCTCGCCTCCAAGCCACCGGTGGCCATGCGCCTGAACAAGCAGCGGTTTCGCGAGCTGACCGAGGCGTCCTTCCGCGAGGCGCTGGAGGCCGGTGCCCGCATTCAGGCCGAGGCCTATGGCACCGGCGAACCGGCACGGATGATGGAGGCCTTTCTTGCCCGCCGGGGGCAGAAGTGACCGAAACGCTGCCGCCGCCCGGCGGCTTCCTCGACCCGCTGCCCGAGATCGCCCGCAGCGATCCCGCGCGCATCTATGCCCGCTTCGACGGGGTGCCGCTCTGCTTCGGCGATCTTGACCGGGAAACCGCCGCGCTTGCGGGCGGGCTGCTGGCGCGGGGGCTGGTTCCGGGCGACCGGGTGGCGGTGATGCTGCGCAATTCGCGCGAGGCGGTGCTGGTGATCCTCGCCCTGGGGCGTGCGGGGCTGGTCTGGGTGCCGGTCAATGCGCAGGCCCGCGGCGACGGGCTGCGCCATGTTCTTGACCATTCCGCCCCGGCGCTTGTGATCGCCGAACCGGACCTGTTGCCGGAAATTGCCGCCAGCGGCGCCGGGGTGCCTGCCGTGCTGCAAGGCGGGGCAGGGCTTGCGGCGCTGCCGGCCGCCGGTACCGAAGGCCTGCCGCCGCTGCCCGCGCCCGAGGCGCTGGCAGCGCTGATGTATACCTCGGGCACCACCGGCCCGGCCAAGGGCGTGCGCGTCACCCACCGCATGCTGCGCATCGCCGCCGAAGGCGTGCTGCGGGTGACCGCTGCGCAGCCCGGCGACGTGCTGTTCCTGTGGGAGCCGCTTTATCACGTGGGCGGGGCGCAGATGCTCGGATTGCCGGGGCTGGCCAGGGTCGAGCTTGCCGTGACCGGCGGCTTCAGCGCCACCCGCTTCTGGCCCCAGGTGGCCGCAAGCGGGGCAACGCATGTGCATTACCTTGGCGGCATCCTGCAGATTCTTCTGAAACAGCCGCCTTGCCCGGAAGAACGCGCCAACCGGGTCCGCATCCTCTGGGGCGGAGGCTGCACGGCAGAGGTTTTCGCCGCCGCCCGCAGCCGCTGGGGCCTTGCGATCCACGAATGCTATGGCATGACCGAGATGTCCTCGATCACCACCGTGTCGGACGGCAGCACCGGCGGCGTCGTCGGCAAGCCGCTGCCCTGGTTCGACATCAGCATTCGCGACACGACCGGCCGCGCGCTGCCGGCCGGGATGCGTGGCGAAATCGTCGTGGAAACCGCCGATCCCGGTGCATTTTTCGACGGCTATCACTTGAACCCCGAGGCCACGGCGCGCACCCTGCGCGGCGGTCGGCTGCACACCGGCGACATCGGCTCTCTCGACCAGGGCGGCTTGCTGCGGTTTCATGGCCGGCAGGGCGATGCCTTGCGCATCCGCGGCGAGAACGTCTCGGCCTGGGAAATCGAACATGTCGTGACCACCCACCCCGATGTCGAGGATTGTGCCGTCACCGGTGCCGCTGCCGAGGTGGGCGAGCAGGAGGCGGTGCTGCATGTCCAGCCGCGTGCCGGCGCCCGGCTCGACCCGGCCGAGCTGGCCGAATGGCTTGCACCGCGCCTCGCCCGCTATCAGTTGCCGCGCTACATCCGGATTGTCGAGGGTTTCGCACGTACGCCCAGCCAGCGGATCATGAAACACACCCTTGGCAGCACTGCCGCAGGCGCCTGGGACCGGCTCGCAGCCGACGGCGGGCGCCGCTGAAACCCGGACCCCGCGACGTCAAAAGGCTGCAACGCGGGGCGCCGCGCAAGCCCCTTGATCCGGGGACGCCACTTCGGCAGATGAAGGGTCCGAAGCCTGTCGGTGTCGAACCCTCGGCCAGCCGATTGCCGGGACCGGTCGACGCATCAGGGATGCAGCCAGTGCCGTCCTTGGCGCGCAGCGTAATTTGTGGAACCAGAAGCTCATGAAACAGACCGACGTCCAACACGCCCTGCCGCTGGTTGCGACGGCGGCGGCAATTGCGGTTGGCTTCTGGTCCCTGAAGCCGATACTGATCAGCCAGATCGGCGAACGTGCGAGCTATCTCGAGGTCTATATCGTTGCCGGGGTGATTTCGGTTATCGCCAGCCTGGCAATTGCCACGCTGCGGAGCCGGGATATCATCCGCCTGCTGACCGATAGCCGCAGCCTTTACGGAGCCTGGCAATCCGCGATTTCCGGGGTCTGCCTTGCCGCCTGGTACTATGGCTTCTATCGGGCGCTGTACGGTTCGGCAAAGGTCGAGGCCACGATCATCGCCTTCAGCTGGCCCCTGATCGCGGTCTTTGCAATGCGCGTATTCGCGCCGGACAAGGCCCGCAGCCTCAACCGGCTCGAATTCGCGCTTGTTGCGGTTGCCTTTTTCGGCGCAATCTCGATCGGTCTGGCACAGATGACCAGGACCGACAGCACCGGCGGCTTCGAGATCATCTTTGCGTTTCTTGCCGCGATCGGATCGGGGTTCTATCTGCCTTTCGCAATCAACGGTGCAGGGCGGTTTCGTGATATCCAGGGCTCCAAGGTGTTCGGAACCTTTGTTGCGATCTCGATAGCAAACCTTGTTGCCCTGCTTCTGGTCGGCGGCCTGACCTTCGGAACCGGACAGAGTCTGCTGTTCTATGCCTTCGATACGCAGGTTCTGCTGTTGTGCGCGCTTATCGGCATCGGAACCTATCTTGTCGCCGAGATAACATGGACATGGGCATTCGCCGAGTATCGGTCGCTTACGCTCACTTCGCTGCCGTATTTCTCGCCCGCGCTGTCCGTGGTGATGCTCTACCTGTTCTTTGACGAGCCGGTATCCGCCCTTGCCGCGTTCGGTCTGACCCTGATCCTGTTCTCGAACCTCAGCCTGCACGGGATGTACCAGTCAAACAATGCGATTGTGCTCGCGCTTGTCGGAACGCTCTATGTCGCCGTTGCATCCGTCCTGCCGCCAAGGCTGGAGGTCCCGGTCCTGCCCGAGATGCTGGCGCTGATTGCCGGTGTCTTTGCCATTCTGTCAGGTTTCGTTCTGTCGCGCGTATCGAGCCGGCGTGCGGCCGAGCTCGATCAGCGCGCGGTCTTTACCCGAGACCTTCTGGATCTGCGCGTCGACGGCACCGATGCCCGGACAGAAGCTGCACGGGATGATCAGATCGATGCCGTGTTCCGCGGCCTCATCGACCTTGAATACGAGGACCAGGCACAGGTGAAGGACCGGATCGCGGAAAGCCTGCGTATCGAGCTGACCGCGCTTTCGCAAAAGGCCCCGCGCGAGCGGCGGCGGCTGCTGCGAAGCTTCGATCTGTGGTTCACGATCCATCGCGACCGGCTTTCGATCGGTGAAAAGCTCGCGCTGTGGATCACCGGCGGCAGCAGCATACTGTTTCTCACCCTGCTGAGGCCGGACAGCTTTTTCGGGCAGATCGGCCTTTATGCCTTCTCGGCCGGCTGCTTCCTGCTGATCTTCACCATTTCCGACTACGAGCGCAGCAATGTCCAGGGCTTTCGGAAGCACATCCTGCGCCTGCAGCAGCCGTTTCGGGAAATGGGGCGCGATTATTATCTGCCGTCCCGTGTCGTTGCAACGAACGAAGTGCATGCGTTGCCCGATGATCGTGCCACGCGCTACCGGGCGGAAAACGGTGCGCTGAACCGATTCGAAGGCGGCGGCGGCCAGAATTCCTTTCGCGTGATCTATTACGCCTGCAGCGGCCTGCTCGTCTGTGCGCTGATCTTCCTGCCGACATCGGTCACCGAGATCAGGGATCGTGATTTCGGGCGCGTCATGCGTCCCGACAGCTTTGCCGGGCAGGCTGCGGGCGTCTTCGGGGCATCGCGTTCCGATATCGTCATCGGCCGGTTTGACTGGGACAGCAGTGCGATCATTGCCCATATTCTGGCCGATGTGATGGAGCGCGAACTGGGCCTTTCGGTCGACGTCCGCCGGGCCGAGGTGGCAACCATCTTTTCCGAGCTGGCCGATCCGGACGGGCGTTTTGATGTGCATCCGGATTTCTGGCTTCAGAACCAGCCGGAAATGGCGGCAGGCTATGTCTTCGGCCAAGGCAGGGTCCGGCTCAATGCGGCGCCCTATCTCGGGTTGCAGGGTCTCTACCTGCCTGCCGAGACGGCGCAAGCCCTTCAGGTGGAACATTTCTCGGACCTCGCCGACCCCGCGATCGCGGCAAGGTTCGACAGCAACGGTGATGGCCGGGGCGAGATCTGGGTCGGTGCGCCGGGCTGGATCTCGACCCGGTTGCTGGAAAACGCGCTGGCAGATGCCGGCCTTTCGGATCTGTGGACCTTTGCGGTCTATTCCGAAACGATCTTCAAGGCGCGGCTGCGCCAGTATGTTTCCTCGGGTCGGGATCTGGTGTTCTACGGCTATGAGCCGGACTGGATTCACGCCGCGTTCGATCTTGTCCGCCTGTCGGATGATGATTCCGGAGGGAAAGCTTGTTTGCGTCCGCTACAGCACGGCGGCGCTGCGTGCGGTTTCCCACCG
The DNA here is from genome assembly GCA_007128865.1 of Paracoccaceae bacterium. Classification (GTDB taxonomy): domain Bacteria; phylum Pseudomonadota; class Alphaproteobacteria; order Rhodobacterales; family Rhodobacteraceae; genus Rhodobaculum. Next base: position 1,869 of record SKWP01000294.1, on the reverse strand, counting down.
GTCGAGGTCCATGTGGCGTACGGATCCTACCTTGCCGAAACCTATCCTCTGGCTGCCGAGATGCTGTCGAGGGTGAGTTTTTCCAATGCGGACGTCAATCAATGGGTGCTCGCGTCATCCGAAGGCGGGGCAGCGCATGCCGAGGTCGCAAGGGGCTGGATCGAGGCAAATCAGGACAGGATTTCGCTCTGGCTTGCGCGTTGAGCCATGGGTTGCCGTGACGGATTGCCATGCAGCGGGCGGCCCCCCATTGGCGGTGGTTCCGGTTCCTGACCCGGCATGCAATATGGCATTGCAGGTCGTTGTCAGCGATGTTGGTCATGCGTCCGGTGTTTGCCGCCTTGGCGGGCCGGGATTGTGCCGGACGTGGCAGACGCTGCGCGCGCGGTGAACGGGTTGGCGGCCGGCCGCCGTCTTGGGGGTATGTGTGTACGGCAGGGTGCTTTTGCTTGCGGGTGCGACCTGGCTGATCCCGGAGGCCGCTTCCGGGCAGGGTATCGACGATGCGATCGACCGCTGGTTCGCCTGGGCGACGGGGTGGTTCGTCGATTTCGTGTTTTCGACGTTTCCCGGCACCGGCATTCCCTGGATCGTCGGCTGGCTGGTGCTGGCGGCGGCCGTCTTCACGGTCTATTTCGGCTTCATCCAGTTCCGCGCCTTCGGCCATGCCGTCGCAATCGTCCTGGGCAGGTACTCGGATCCGCGCCATGCCGGCGAGGTCAGCCATTTCCAGGCCCTGACGGCGGCCCTGTCTGGAACGGTAGGGCTGGGCAATATCGCCGGCGTGGCGGTGGCGGTCAGTATCGGCGGGGCCGGCGCGACCTTCTGGATGATCGTGGCCGGCCTGCTGGGAATGGCGTCGAAGTTCACCGAATGCACGCTGGGGGTGAAGTATCGCAACGAATACCCCGACGGCAGCGTATCAGGCGGTCCGATGTACTACATCAGCAAGGGCTTTGCCGAACGGGGGTTGCCGCTTGGCGGCCTGATGGCCATCCTGTTCGCGGTCTTCTGCGTGCTGGGGTCGCTGGGCGGTGGCAACATGTTCCAGGCCAACCAGGCGGCAAGCCAGGTGCAGACGGTCTTCGGTATTCCCACCTGGATCACGGGGCTGGCGCTTGCGGGGGTGGTCTTTGCGGTCATCGTGGGTGGCATCCGCTCGATCGCCCGGGTGACCGCAAAGGTCGTGCCCTTCATGGGTGTGGGCTATGTGCTTGTCAGCGTGCTGGTTCTGTGGCGCCATGGCGACATGATCCCCTGGGCGCTTGGCGAAATCCTGCGCGGGGCCATCACCGACACCGGAATCGCCGGCGGCATCGTCGGTGCGATTATCCAGGGCTTCCGCCGTGCGGCGTTTTCCAACGAGGCCGGGGTCGGTTCGGCCGCGATCGCCCATTCGGCAGTGCGCACCAGCGAACCGGTTACCGAGGGTTTCGTTTCGCTGCTCGAACCCTTCATCGACACGGTGGTGATCTGCACCATGACGGCGCTGGTCATCATCATCACGCAGCAGTTGCTGATCGACCCCGAAACCGGGCGGTACATTCTGGACGCGGCCGGGCGCATCGCCACGGCCTCGGGTGCGACCGGCGGCGTTCCGATAACCTCGGCGGCGTTCGGGTCGGCCTTTGGCTGGGCGCCGCTCGCGCTGGCAATCGCCGTGGTCCTGTTTGCCTTTTCCACGATCATCACCTGGGGATATTATGGCATGAAGGCCTGGACCTATCTGTTCGGCGAGGGCCGCACGCGCGAGCTGGTGTTCAAGGTCATCTTCTGCGGCTTCGTCTTTGTCGGTGCCGTTTCCAGCCTCGATGCGGTCATCGACTTCTCGGATGCGGCGATCTTTGCCATGGCGCTGGTCAATGTCGT
>SKWP01000335.1 GCA_007128865.1 Paracoccaceae bacterium | reverse complement strand
GCACTGGCCAACAAGATGGCGCGCAGGATCTGGGCGATGCTCACGCGCGGCGAGGACTATCGCGATCCGGTGATCGCCAGCGCTGCCTGATCCGGCAGCAGACTGCGAAACCGGACCGCAGAGTTGTGAGGAAGGCATGAACCGAATGGGCACATGATCGACATGATCCGGGTTGGGCAAACCAGAAACCTTCTCAGAGCTTCGAGCTCGCTGTCGGAGATTTGGCCCCGGTCCGCGCATCACCATCCCGGCCAGCGGCATCTATCGGGCCGCGCTAACAGGCCTGACAAGAGTCCGCACTCGATCACATGTCTAAGGTTCAGAAATTCCTTGCAAATGAGGGCGGCATCCACAAGAGAAGGTTGGATATCAGGCCCATCCCCTCCGGGTGAAGCACAGGCCGCGAGCAGCCACCAGCAGTGTCGCGCAGGCGCCGCCGTGCGTCATCCGGCAGACGCCTGCCGTGCCGATGTCGTACCCGGGCCTGCAGTGCGTGCCATGGAGCCACCACTTGCCGGCCTGGAATGGCGCCGCCGACCGAGCCTTGCTGCCACCTCGGAGTCCAGCTAGCCGAACCCGGTTCGGGGAATGGGTTGCCCTGCGGGAAGAGCTGATGAAACCGACAGCTCCTGACGGTGAAACAGGCGTGGCCGTCAATCGCCCGGGGCGTGGGTTCAGTCGATCCCTGTGCAGGCACGCTTGCTTGTCGGGCCGTTTGAAGCCATCGCGCCGTTTCATCTTCTTGCAACGCCGGGTTCGCAACGAAAAACCCTTCGGCCTGCCGCCATGGGGCAGCTTGTGGCAGGAGAGGGCCCTATGTCTGCCTTGCCGGGGCCGGTGCCTCGCCCGGGGCCATGTTCCGGCGGCGAAAGGCCGTTGGCGTTGTCCCGTGGGCGGCACGGAACTGACGAGCGAAATGCGCTCCGTCGCTGAATCCCGTGGCCATGGCGATCTTGGTCACGCTGTCCGTGGTGTGAACCAGCAGAAACGCCCCGTAGCGCAGACGCAACCCAAGTTGGAATGCCCCCGGAGACACCCCAAGCGCGGAGCGGAAGGCGCGGGCGAGCTGCCTCTCGCTCAGGCCGACGCGTCGCGCGACCTCTTCCATTCCCAGCGGGGTATTCAGTCGCTGTTCCATATGCGCGATGGCGGATCTGACACGCGCGTCGCGCAGCTGCGGATAAACGTTTCGGAAATGCGGTTGCGGGGTCTCGGACGGGCGGCCTTCGATAAGGGTCATGTGTCGCATGGCCTGACGCGCGTAGGAAATGCCGCAGTGCCGTGTCAGCAGATGGAACGCCAGATCGGCCGAGCCGGTGGAGCCTGCACAACTGATCCGTTTGCCGGCGTCTATGAAGATCCGGTCGGTGTGGGCCTCGATATGCGGGAACTCCGACGCGAAGGCTTCCAGGACATTCCAGTGCACGCACACCGGATAGCCATCCATCAAGCCGGCACGGGCAATGTTGAAGGACCCGGTACAAAGGCCGATCAACCCGGTACCGGCGACTGCTGCATCCCGCAGGTAGCGCGTAAGCCATTGCGGTTGTTCACGGGTCAGGTACCCGTTGCCGCCACAGACCGCGATGTAGTCGAATTCCTGTGCATCGCGCAGCGCGCTGGTGGGATGCATCTGCAGCCCGCAGCTTGCCGTGACCGGACCCGGCCCCATGATTTCCCACCCGCAGGCGATCTGGCGCGACCTTCCGCCGGTGTCGGCGGCAAGCCGGATCGCGTCGATAAACGAGGAAAACGCATTGAGGGTGAACCTGTCGAGCACGACAAACCCGACGCGCAGCCTCTGGGATTCCGGCCTCTGCAACACGGGTTCTTCCCTTGTGTCTGCCTAATTCTGGATTGTGGCGGGAACATTATGGAAATGACATCCACTCGTCCATATAGATTGGCGTCTGACGGGCCGAACCGGGCCCGATCATGGCGAAACATGGAGGTCGACATGAACAAGAGAACCCTGCTGACGGTCTGTGCGGCGACGCTGCTTGCCGGCCTCGGAACGTCTGCCGCCGCCCAGGACTTCACCTTCCGCGCAGCGACCATCGGAGCGCCCGGAGGCATTCAGGAAGCTGCCTTGCTGCGCCTGAAGGAAGTGGTCGAAGAAAAATCCGGTGGACGCATCGCGATCACGATTGCAACCGGCGGCGCGCTTGGCAACCAGGAAGAAAACATCGAGTCGCTGCAATCGGGCACGCTCGACATTGCCGGGATCGAGACGCCGATCGTTACCCTCGAACCGTTGCTGGGCGTGCTTGCGCTGCCCTACATGTTCCGTGACCGGGACCATGTCGACGCCGTCATGAACGGCGAGGTCGGAAGCGAAATCCGGGACATGCTGCGGTCGCACGACGTGGAGTTAATCGGATACTACGAGGCCGGCTTCCGCCACATCACCAACAATGTGCGTCCGATCAACACGCCGGAAGATCTGCGGGGCGTCCGCATGCGCACCCCCGGAAGCCGCCAGCGGATCGAGATATTCACCGCCTGGGGCGCCGACGCGGCGCCGCTGCCCTATCCGGAACTGTACGCGGCCCTGCAGACCGGCGCCTTCGACGGTCAGGAAAACCCGCTGGTCGAAGTCAAGTCCAGCCGCTTCTACGAGGTCCAGAAGTACCTGTCGCTGACCAGCCATCTGTACCAGTCGGGCTACATCCTGATGTCGGGCGACAGCTTCGCCCGGCTGCCCGATGACCTCAAGGCAATCATGATCGAGGCCGCGACCGAAGGCTACCACGCTTCGGTGGCCTTCGGTGAAGCCGCCGATTCCGAGGTGGTCGATCTTGCCCGGGCCAACGGCATGGAAGTCAACGAGGCCGACATCGCCGCTTTCCAGGCAGCGTCGGAATCGATCTGGGTCAGCCAGACCGCGGATCTTGGCCAGGCAGCCATGGACCTGATCGCAAGGGTTCAGGCGGCGGGCAACTGAGCCCTGTCAGTAACTCGGCCCGCCACGGCAGTTGCCGGCGGCGGGCCAGCGCGCCCGGAAAAGGCCGATGCTGAACCGCATCCTTGAAGCCATCGTCGCCTTCCTGATGCTGCTGACCGTGACCATAGGTTTCGCGGCCGTGGTGGCGCGTTACGGCTTCGGCAGGTCCTTTGCATGGTCCTTCGAAGCGTTGCAGGCGCTGCTTGTCTACATGACCTTCGTTTCGGCGTTCCTGGCACTGCGGAAGGGCGCGCATCTGCGCATCGACGTGATCTTCAACCGCCTGCCCACAAGGGCGCAGATCGTGGTGCACATCCTGAACCAGTTCACCATCGCCGGCGTGGGCGCGGTGATGGCATTCTGGGGGTATCGGCAGGCGATGCGCTTCTTCTGGCGCAAGAGCCTGGTGATGGAATTCCCCATGGGGTTTCTCTACGTCATCATCCCGCTGTGTGGCTTGGCGATCGTGCTTCAGGCGCTGGGCACCTTGCCCCGCGGAATCGCGCGCATCCGTCAGGGCCTGCCGCCCGAGCCGAACACCGACCCGTTCGCGGCCGAAGGGCAGTCGCAAGATAGCAACGGAGGCCGGACATGACGGTGGCGCTCATCCTGCTTGGCCTGCTTGGAACCATCGGCCTTGGTCTGCCTATCGCCTTTTCACTGGCGGCGGTGTCGATCGTCGTGCTGGCCATCAACGACGTCAACCTGATCGTGGTGGCGCAGCGGCTCTATGCCGGGACCAACTCCTTCCCGCTGCTTGCCGTGCCGCTGTTCATCCTCGCCGGCCAGATCATGGGCCGCAGCGGCATTTCGGCGCTACTGGTGGATTTCGCCCGGGCGCTGGTGGGCGCGATGAAGGGCGGGCTTGCCGCGATCAACATCGTCACCTCGATGTTCTTCGCCGGCATGAGCGGCACCTCGATGTCGGATACCGCCGCTGTGGGTGGCGTGATGATTCCGCAGATGATCCGGCGCGGCTACAGCCGTGCATTCACCGGCGCAATCACCGCGTCTTCCTCCACCATCGGGATCATCATTCCCCCTTCGGTACCGATGGTGATCCTTGCGTCCTTCATGCAGATTTCCACCGGCGCGCTGTTTGCCGCCGGAATGCTGATCGGCATCCTTCTTGGCGCCGGCCTGATCTTTGCGGCCTGGATCATTTCGGTTCTACGGGACTACCCGACCGAAGACCCGTTCGATGTCTGGGAGCTTGCGCGTTCCTTCCTGCGTGCGGCACCTGCCTTGGCGATGCCGGCGGTGATCCTTGGCGGCATCCTCGGCGGAGTATTCACGCCGACCGAGGCCGCGGCAGTTGCGGTCGTCTATGGCATCGTCATCGCCATGCTTTGGTACCGCACCCTGAACCTGCGCGGGCTCTACCTCGCGTTGGCGGAAAGCGCTGTGATGACCGGCGCGGTCATGCTGGTTACCGCCACCGCGCATGTGCTGGGCTACACCTTCACCTATCAGAACCTCGGCCAGACGGTTCTTGGTCCCCTGCTGCGCCATGAGTTGTCGCCGATCATGTTCCTGCTGCTGCTCAGCGTGGTGATGATCGTCGCCGGAACGGTGCTGGACGGTATCGCGATGATGTTCATCATCGTGCCGCTGTTCCTGCCGGCGGCCGTGGCGCTGGGCGTCGATCCGCTGCAGTTCGCGATGGTCGTCATCCTGTGCTGGGGCATTGGCCAGCAGACCCCGCCAGTCGGCGCGGCCTTGTTCATCACCAGCGTGATCGCCAGGACCGACGTGATGTCGCTGACCCGTGCCAACCTGCCCTTCATTGCGGTGATGGTGGTGATCCTGATCCTGACAATCGTGTTTCCGGAGGTGCTGGTGCAGACCATGCCCCGGCTCTTCGGCCTCTGACCGTCAACAATCCCCAAGGAGCCCCGCATGCGCCTGGCCCAGTTTCTGGACTGCATCTACACCCACACCGAAGGCGAGCCCACCTGCATCATCCATTCCGGAATAACCTACCCGGCAGGGCTGGATATCCTTGCCAAGCGCGAGTTCATCCGCGAGCACTACGACCACCTGCGGCTTGCCACCATGCGAGAGCCCCGTGGCCACAAGGACATGTTCGGCGTGTTCGTGACGCCTCCGCACGAACCCGACGCCGATGCCGGCATGTTGTGGATGGATAGCGAGCGCTTCGTCGAGATGTGCGGCCACGGAACCATCGCGCTTTCGATGGTTCTGGCCTCCCACCGCCTGGTGCCACGGGTGGAAAAGCCGATCACCACCATCCGCTACGAAACCCCGGTCGGCCGGGTGACGGCCGAAGTCGGTTTCGAGAACGGAGAGGCCGCCTGGACGCGGTTCGAGAACGTGCCCGCCTTCGTGCTGGAGCAGGACATCCCCGTGGAGCTTCCCGGCATCGGTACCGCCAGCGCAGACATCGCCTTCGGCGGCAATTTCTTTGCCATCGTGCGCTGGCCCAACAACGACCGGCCGATCCGGCCGGAAAACGGCACCATGCTGTCGCGCATGGGCCAGCTGGTGAAGGAACAGATCAACGCGCGCATGCAGATCAGGCACCCGACACTGTCCAATGTCGCGGGATTGCATTTCTGCACCTTCTGGCAGGAGCCCGACCGGCCGGATTCGCTTTACCGCAACGTTCATGTCTTCAGTGACGGCAAGCTTGACCGGTCGCCCGGCGGCACCGGCACCTCGGCGATGATGGCGATGTTCGAGGCCCGCGGAAGGATTTCGATGGGGCAGAAGATCCGCTCTGAAGGACTGCTCGGTTCCGGCCAGTTCGAAGGCGAGCTGGTGCGCGAGACCCGCATCGGATCGCAGCGCGCGGTGGTGCCCACGGTCAAGGGCACGGCTTCGGTTATCGGCTACGCCAAATGGCTGATCGAGGACCGCGACCCCCTGCGCGACGGCTTCGTAATCGCCTGAAACCGGGCGAAGGCCTCTGGCACATCGGCGGCCAAGGCGGGGATTCCCGGCGCTGGAAACCGGCGCCGGGATCGGTTTCAGTGATCCAGATGAAGCAACTGCCGCAGGGCCGAGACGCTTTCCTGGCAGCCTGCGACATCCCCGGCGCTGGAGCGCCTGCGCACCGGCAAGACCCGCGCGCAGGATTCCGTCTTGTTCTTCATCAGCGCATAGGCGGTGCGTGCCATGCGGTTGGCCAGCGCGATCGCGGCCTGCTTGGGCTTCTTGCTGTTTATGATCTTCCACAGCCAGTCTTCGCCAGCCTCGCCCCGTCGGCGCGCGCTAACCTGCGCTATCGCGCCGAGATAGAGCAGCCTGCGCAGATACCTGTTGGTTCGCCCGCTCTCTCGGACGGGTCGCGTTCGCGGGCTCACTCTTGGAGATGCGTCCCAGCCGCTCCTTGCCGCCTGTCGAGTGTGGTCTTGGCGTCAGGCCCAGCCAGGCGGACAGATCCCTGCCTGACTTGAACACGGCGATGGTCGTCAATCCGCCGCGCGAGCGCCCGATGGCCTGAGCTTGAGTCCCCCTTTTGCGCCAGATGCCTTCTGGTGAACCTGAACGATGGTG
>SKWP01000033.1 GCA_007128865.1 Paracoccaceae bacterium | reverse complement strand
GTCTATGAGGTCTTCGTGCCGATGAACGAAAAGGTCGTGGCCGATTACGCCACGCTGGTGCCCGGCGCGCGCGAGGCGGTGGAGCGGTTGCGCGGCATGGGCCTGAAAATCGGCTCGACCACCGGCTACACCCGTTCGATCATGGAAAACGTGTTCCCTGTCGCCGCGGCGCAGGGTTATGCGCCGGATTGCTGCGTCTGTTCCGACGATCTGCCCGAAGGGCGGCCCGGACCTTTGCAGATGTATCAGTGTTTCATCGATCTCAGGGTCTGGCCCGCCGCGTCAGTGGTAAAGGTCGATGACACCCCGCCCGGCATCGCCGAAGGCGTCAACGCCGGCTGCCTGACCGTCGGCGTCGCGCTTTCGGGCAACATCGTGGGCCGCACGCCGCAGGAACTTGCCGCGCTGTCGGCCGAGGAACTGCAAGCCCTGCGCGCGGAAGCGGCCGAGGTGCTGCGCGCCGCCGGGGCGCAGCATGTGATCGACACGGTGGCAGATCTTCCGGAACTCCTGATGCGGCTTGATACGCCCGCGTGACCCGAGGACATTGCCGTACGGATCGGCGCAGGCGACGGCTGTGTGACCACCTCATCCAGTCAGCAGATCGAGATGATCGACGCGCAATATCTGATACTGGATCCGTTTGATCCGTTCGTGAAGCACGGGCGGGAAAGGACCGCGGGTGGTCCGAACCGATCAAACGGATTCCGTATGACGGTGCATCGCACGCCCCCAAGCCTGCGCGTGAAAACAGGGGCTGAACACCCGGCAGCCTGCTGACTTGCCAGCTGGGACACAGGTCTGCCCGCGACCAGCGCGGGCAGCCACCTGCAGGTGATCGGCAGGTTGCACGGTTCCTCAGTCGTCGGCTTTCTGACCGAAGCCCCGCAACAGGAAATCAGGCACATGGTCGCCCATGCCGACCACGGGTTCCGAGCCGGTGCGGGCCTAATATTCCCGGCCGCGACTCCGTTACATGAACGGTACGGAACGCGGGAGTTGTTTGAAATGCTGGATGACACACAGGCAGAGGTTGAATCGGAAACCGGTTCTGAAGCCCTCGAGCGTATTGCCTATAGAGCGGAGGAACTAAGTCGGGCTGCAGCGCGCAAGACGCGACAGATCCAGAAGGTTACGTCGCAGATGAGCATTCTTGCGTTGAACGCAAAGATCGAAGCGGCGCGGGCGGGAGAATATGGCCGCGGCTTCTCGGTTGTTGCTAATGCGGTGAAAGACCTTTCACTGGACATCAACAGTGTGTCCGCCGAATTGGATGCAGAGGTTGCTCGCGGATTGCAGAGTTTGAAGGACAGCGTCCATGCTATGGCCACGCTTGCCGATGCCGAGCGCCGCATCGCCCGTGCCGGTGGCGTTATCGCCACCATTGATAGAAACCTCTACGAACGAACTTGCGATGTTCGCTCCTGGGCCAGCGAGGGCATAATGGCCGAGCATTGCGCCACCGGTGATCCCGCTCGAGCAAAAGCAGTTGCAGCAAGGCTTGAGACCATATGGAGGGTCTATGGAGTTTACATTGACATCTGGCTTTGTGACTCAAGGGGTCGTGTAATTGCCTCGTCCTGTGGCCGCGATTTCGATGTTGCTTCCCATGATGCGTCACGAGAGGCCTGGTTTGGACCGGCGATGCGTCTCAGGGATGGCGACGGATACGTGGTGGATAGCGTCAAGCGTTGTCCGGTGTTGCAGGATTATCCAATACTCACCTATGCGTCGGCTGTCCGCGAGGGTGGGAGTTTTGACGGTCAGCCGATCGGAGTTCTGGCGGTGCATTTTGATTGGGAGCGTCAGGCACAATCGGTGGTCTCACCCGAAACGCAGCAGGTTTCTTCAGATCGCAGTCGTGTGATGATTGCCGATAGAGACGGCCTCGTGTTGGCTGCATCTGACAATCAGGGAGTATTGACCGAGGAGTTGCCGCTTTCGCGCCTGTCTCCGGATCACGGGGTCATGACGACCCCTGCAGGCAAGGAACTGGCGTTCCAGCGGACACCGGGATTCGAGACCTACAAGGGGCTTGGGTGGTTCGGGGTGATCGAGCGCCGATAGGCCCCTGGTCTGGCGGCAGCATCGCGGGCAGCCTGCTGACTTGCCGCAAGGGACATCGGCCTGCCCGTGACGAGCGCGGGCAGCCACCCACAGGCGATCGGCAGGTTGCCCGGTTCCTCAGTCGTCGGCTTTCTGACCGAAGCCCCGCAACAGGAAATCAGGCACATGGTCGCCCATGCCGACCACGGGTTCGGTGCCGGTGCGAGCCTTTCTGGCGGCCTTGTCGTCGCTTCCCCTGCCCCGTTCCGGGCGAGCTGGGCGGGTTTGCGCGGGCTCGGCCGATGCGGCCTCGGGCGGGGCCTTGGCCCCCGCGGCCGCGTCGTCGTCACGCCTTTCGGCCGGCTTGCCGCCGCGGGGCTTGCGTTGCGGTCGCGCGGCGGTTTCGGAGGGTTTCGGCGCAGTTCTGCTGCCTTCCTCGGCCACTTCCCCGGCGCCTTCGGGCATGTCGCCGCGCGGGAGCTTCTTTTGCAGCATATGCTCGATTGCGGCGAGGTATTTGTCGTCGGCCGGGGTCGATATGGTAAAGGCGCGCCCCTCGCGCCCGGCGCGGCCGGTACGGCCGATACGGTGCACATAGTCCTCGGCGTGGCTGGGCACGTCGAAGTTGAACACATGGCTCACCGCCGGAATATCGAGCCCGCGCGCGGCCACGTCAGAGGCGATGAGGAACCTAACCGAACCATCCCGGAAACCGTCCAGCGTGCGGGTGCGCACTGCCTGGTCGAGGTCGCCATGGATCGGGGAGGCGTTGAAGCCATGTTTCTTCATGGACTTGGCCAGCGCGTCAACGTCGATCTTGCGATTGCAGAAGATGATCGCGTTGCGGCAGTCTTCGCCTTCCGACCGGATCAGCGCCCGCAGGACGGCGCGCTTTTCCTTGAAGGCGCGATCCTTGCGGGATGGCCGGAATTCCACCAGCTTCTGGGTGATGGTTTCCGAAGCACTGGCCTGCCGCGCCACCTCGATTCGGGCCGGCGACGAAAGGAAGGTCGACGTCAGCCGCTCGATCTCGGGCGGCATGGTGGCCGAATAGAACAGCGTCTGCCGCGTGAACGGGGTAAGCGAGAAGATGCGTTCGATATCCGGGATGAAGCCCATGTCGAGCATGCGGTCGGCTTCGTCCACCACCATGATCTGCACGCCGGTCAGCAACAGCTTGCCGCGCTCGAAATGATCCAGCAAGCGGCCGGGTGTGGCGATCAGCACATCGACGCCGCGGTCGATCAGCTTGTCCTGTTCGGTAAAGCTGACGCCGCCGATCAGCAGCGCCTTGGTCAGCTTGGTATATTTGGCGTAGATGTCAAAATTCTCGGCCACCTGCGCGGCCAGTTCGCGGGTCGGTGCCAGCACCAGGCTGCGCGGCATCCGCGCCCGCGCCCGCCCGCGCCCCAGAAGGGTGATCATCGGCAGGGTGAAACTGGCGGTCTTTCCGGTGCCGGTCTGGGCGATGCCAAGCACGTCGCGGCCTTCGAGAGCGTGGGGGATGGCCTGGGCCTGGATCGGGGTGGGGGCTTCGTAGCCGGCTTCGGCCACGGCCTTGAGGACCTTGGGGTCCAGCTTGAGGTCATTGAACTTGGTCATGTGCGTCCGTGTTCGCGGCATCGTGCCGCCGGGAAATGGGACGCATGAATTCCGGGCGTCCCGCCATCGTGCCGCGCCGCATGCGCAGGCTGCCGCGGAACTAGCCGAAACCGGTGTAAAGGTCAATCAGCGCCCTTGGTCGCGGCGGATTGCGCCGCCGGTGCGCATTCCAGCCAGATGGTTACCGGCCCCTGGTTCACGAGCGAAACGTCCATGTCGGCCCCGAAACGCCCCGTTGCGACCGGAACGCCCAGCCCGGCCAGATGTGCGGCGAAATGCAGATACAGCCGTTCGCCTTCGTCCGGCGCCGCGGCCCGGGAAAAGCCGGGCCGGTTGCCACGCCCGGTATCGGCGCCGAGCGTGAACTGGCTGACAACCAGAGCCGATCCGCCGGTGTCCAGGATCGACCGGTTCATGCGGCCGGCATCGTCGCGGAAGATGCGCAGTCTGGAAACCCGCGCCGCCAGCGCCTCGGCCTCGGCGGTGGTGTCGCCGCGCATGGCACAGACCAGCACCAGAAGCCCCGCGTCGATCCCGGCCAGGGTTTCGCCTGAGACCGAGACCGAGGCGCGGCTGACCCGCTGCAGCAATGCACGCATCAGGCCAGCTCCCTCGCATACGGCGGGTTTGCGCCCGCCCGGCTGACCGTGACCGCGGCAGCGCTGGCGCCATGGGCCAGTGCGCGGCGCAATACCGCATCGTCGAGTGCGGCAATCCCCGCGCGGCTCAGGCAAAGGGCGTCATGCAGCGCGCACAGAATCCCCGCGTTGAAGGTGTCGCCGGCACCGACCGTATCCACCACCCGTGCCGGCATGGCCGCAACGGCAACCCTGCCGCGGCGGGTGACACCGAACGCGCCCCTGTCGCCCTGTGTTACGGCAACCAGCCCCGGCCCCCGCGACAGCAGCGCCGCGGCCAGATCTTCGGGCCTGCCCGGCCCTTCCAGCCAGTGCAGATCCTCGTCGGAAAGCTTCACGATGTCGGCCATGGCGATCAGGCGGCCCAGCCGGGCGCGATACCCGGCCTCGTCGCGCACATGACCCGGCCGGATATTCGGGTCGAGCATGATCGGCCATCGCCCCGCCGCCGCCTGCACCATCGCTTCAAAGGCGCTTGCGCAGGGCTCGGCCGCAAGGCTGATACCGCCGAAAAACATGGCCGAGACCCCGGCGCCCGGCTCTGGCATGTCGTCCGGGCGCAGCATGCGGCCAGCGCTGTTTTCGTCATGGAAGGCATAGCCGGCGCTGCCGTTGCCAAGGGTCACGAAGGCCAGCGTTGTGGGCCGGTCGGTGGTGATGCAATGGCTCCGGTCCACGCCGTCGGCATCGAGAGCCGAGCGCAGCATGTCGCCGAACAGATCAGCCGATAGCCCGGCGCACAGGCCCGACGGGGCCCCCAGCCGACGCAGGGCAATGGCGGTGTTGAACACCGCCCCGCCCGGACAGGGCATGAAGGCATCCTCGCCCGCCTCGGTCTTGCGGGGCAGCATGTCGATCAGGGCTTCGCCGCAGCACAGGATCACGAATACGCCCCCTTTTCCCGTCGGGTCGGGGTTTCCATATCCCTGCCACGCGCCGCGGGCAATCGGGCTGACCGCGGAGTTGATGCAGCTCAAGGCGTCGCGGCGCTCGATGCATATGATCAAACCGTTCAGCGCAGACAAGGAAAGGAGGTTCGTCATGGTCGAGAAATCCCAGATCGGGGCGCTTTGGCCTTCCCTGTTCGACCCGTTCCGCCAGTTCGGCACCCGGGTTGCGGAATGGGTGGCACCGGCATCCGAGGCATCCTCGGGCGAGGACGCCTATCGCATCAGCCTCGAATTGCCGGGGGTTGCCGAAGAGGATATCGACCTGACCGCCGAGGGCGGTGTGGTGACCGTCAAGGGCGAAAAGAAGACCGAACGCGAGGAAAAGGGCGATACCTGGTATTTCAGCGAGCGGCAGTATGGCAGCTTCTCGCGCAGTTTCCGCCTGCCCCCCGACGCCGACGATACCGCGGTGAAGGCGGCGCTGAAGGATGGTGTGCTGACCGTCACGGTGCCGCGCGCGGCACGCGAGCAAGCCCAGGGCCGGCGCGTGCCCATCGGGCGCGGCTGATCGGGCGTGGGCTGACCCCCTGCGACGCGCGGGGCTGGCGCCGTGCCGTGCCCCGCCTGGAGGGCGACTGAAAAGCGGATCTGCGGCTGCCGCGGAAGGAAACCGTTGGTCTCCACGCTGCCTCTCCGGTGGGAAAAGGGGCCTGCCCGTCCCTCGCGGCGCGCGCTTCGGCCTGTGCCACCGGCCGCGGCCCCCGCCCGGGGATCAGGCGTGCATTTCCTTGGTGGCCGAAAGCCGAACGCCCGGGTGGTCGCGGCCCACACGGTCGATGTCCCATTGCAGGCGGGTCAGATAAACCAGATCGCCGTCGTTGTCGGTGGCGATATGGCCCTTGTTGGCGTTCACGAAGCCCTCGACCGTGGCCTTGTCGCCCGCGACCCAACGCGCCGAGGTGAACTGCGAGGGCTCGAAGCGCACCGGCAGCCCGTATTCCAGCTCGATCCGGCTGGCCAGCACCTCGAACTGCAGCGCGCCGACCACGCCCACCACGAAACCCGACCCGATCATGGGCTTGAACACCCGCGCCGCGCCTTCCTCGGCGAACTGCATCAGGGCCTTTTCCAGGTGTTTGGCCTTCATCGGATCGCCTGCCCGGGCATTGCGCAAAAGCTCGGGCGCGAAGGAGGGGATCCCGGTGAAGCGCAACGCCTCGCCCTCGGTGAGCGTGTCGCCGATGCGAAGCTGGCCGTGATTGGGAATGCCGATGATATCGCCCGCCCAGGCT
>SKWP01000263.1 GCA_007128865.1 Paracoccaceae bacterium | reverse complement strand
GCTGACCTACAAGATGGGGGTGGACGGCATCTCGATCCTGTTCGTGATGCTGACCACCTTCCTGATGCCGATCACCATCGCGGCCTGCTGGAACGTCACCCACCGGGTCAAGGAATACATGATCGCGTTTCTGGTGCTCGAAACGCTGATGATCGGCGTGTTCACGGCGCTGGACCTGATCCTGTTCTACCTGTTCTTCGAGGCCGGGCTGATCCCGATGTTCCTGATCATCGGCATCTGGGGCGGCAAGGAACGCATCTATGCGGCGTTCAAGTTCTTTCTCTACACCTTCCTCGGTTCGGTGCTGATGCTGGTGGCGATGGTGGCGATGTATGTCGACGCCGGCACCACCGATATCCCGACCCTGCTGCGGCATGAGTTCAGCGCCGGCACCGTCAACCTGCTGGGCTGGCAGATTGTCGGGGGCATGCAGACGCTGCTGTTTCTGGCCTTCTTTGCCAGCTTCGCGGTCAAGATGCCGATGTGGCCGGTGCATACCTGGCTGCCCGACGCGCATGTGCAGGCGCCCACGGCCGGTTCGGTGGTGCTGGCGGCGATCCTGCTGAAGATGGGCGGCTACGGGTTCCTGCGGTTCTCGCTGCCGATGTTTCCGGTCGCCTCCGACCTGCTGGCGCCGCTGGTGCTGTGGCTGTCGGCGATTGCCATCGTCTACACGAGCCTCGTGGCGATGATGCAGGAGGACATGAAGAAGCTGATCGCCTATTCCTCGGTCGCGCACATGGGCTTCGTGACCATGGGCATCTTCGCTGCCAACCAGCAGGGGGTTGACGGCGCCATCTTCCAGATGATCAGCCACGGCTTCATTTCCGGCGCGCTGTTTCTCTGCGTCGGGGTGATCTATGACCGGATGCACACCCGTGACATCGACGCCTATGGCGGGCTGGTAAACCGCATGCCCGTCTATGCGCTGGTGTTCATGCTGTTCACCATGGCCAATGTCGGCCTGCCGGGCACCTCGGGCTTCGTGGGCGAATTCCTGACCATCATGGGCGTGTTCCAGGTCAACACCTGGGTGGCGCTGGTGGCTGCGACGGGGGTGATCCTTTCGGCGGGGTATGCGCTGTGGCTCTACCGCCGCGTGGTCTTCGGAGACCTGATCCGCGAAAGCCTCCGCACGATCACCGACATGGACCGCCGCGAAAAGGCGACCCTTGCGCCGCTGGTGGCGATGACGCTGCTGCTGGGGGTATACCCGTCGCTGGTGACCGACATCATCGGGCCCAGCGTGGCGGCGCTGGTCGCCGATCACCAGCAGGCCCTGCTATTGCATGATGCCGCCGTGCGCCTTGCCGCCGGCAACTGAGGACATGACACGATGACCGCAGCCGATCTTTCCATCGCCCTGCCGGAAATCCTGCTGGCAGTCTTCGCCATGGCTGCGCTGATGGCCGGAGCCTTTGGCGGCCAGGACCGTTCCGCACCGCTGATCCTGTGGGCAACCGTCGGGGCGTTCCTGTTTCTGGCCGCGATCATCGCCACCGGCCCGGGCGAGACGCAAACCGCCTTCAACGGCATGTTCGTGGATGATGCGTTTTCGCGCTTCGCCAAGATCCTGATCCTGCTTTCGGCATCGGTTGTGTTGCTGATGGGGCAGGATTTCATGACCCGCCGCAACCTGCTGCGCTTCGAATACCCGATTCTTGTGGCGCTGGCGGTGCTGGGGATGATGGTGATGGTCTCGGCTGCGGACCTCATCGCGCTCTACATGGGGCTGGAGTTGCAGTCGCTCGCGCTCTACGTCATTGCCGCCATCCGCCGCGACAGCGTCCGCTCGACCGAGGCGGGGCTGAAGTACTTCGTGCTGGGCGCGCTGGCATCGGGCCTGCTGCTTTACGGCGCCTCGCTGACATATGGCTTCGCCGGCACCACCCAGTTCGCCGGTATCCTGTCGACCATCGCCGAAGGCGAGATGCCGCTGGGGCTGATGTTCGGCCTGGCGTTCCTGCTGGCGGGGCTGGCCTTCAAGATTTCGGCGGTGCCCTTCCACATGTGGACCCCCGATGTCTATGAGGGCGCACCGACGCCCGTCACGGCCTTTTTCGCCACCGCGCCCAAGGTCGCGGCCATGGCGCTGCTGGCGCGGCTGGTGTTCGATGCCTTCGGCACCGTGCCGGGCGACTGGGGGCAGATCGTGGCCTTCCTTGCGGTGGCGTCGATGTTCGTGGGGTCGGTCGCCGCAATCCGGCAGACCGACATCAAGCGGCTGATGGCCTATTCCTCGATCGCGCATATGGGCTATGCGCTGGTCGGACTTGCGGCCGGCACCGCAACCGGTGTG
Organism: Paracoccaceae bacterium; assembly: GCA_007128865.1. Classification (GTDB taxonomy): domain Bacteria; phylum Pseudomonadota; class Alphaproteobacteria; order Rhodobacterales; family Rhodobacteraceae; genus Rhodobaculum. The sequence goes on along the minus strand of SKWP01000263.1, from coordinate 4,174 downwards.
CAGGCCATGCTGATCTACATGGCGATCTATGTGACCATGAACATCGGCGTCTTTGCCTTCATCCTGTGCATGTCGCGCGACGGCCGGCCGGTGACCGAGATCGAAAGCCTCAACCTCTATGCCAGCCGCGAACCGACCCGTGCGCTGGCGCTGATGGTGCTGCTGATCAGCCTTGCGGGGATGCCGCCCTTCCTGGGTTTCTGGGCGAAATACGCGGTCATCGTGGCTGCGGTACAGGCCGGCATGGTGTGGCTGGCCGTGGCGGCGGTGATTGCCTCGGTCATCGGGCTCTACTATTACCTGCGCATCGTCTACCTGATGTATTTCGGGCAGGAGCAGCGCGCCGGGCTCGATGCCGGCATGCCGGTTCTGCATTCGGCCCTGCTGCTGGCCTCGGCGGTGATCATGGTGGTTGGCGTGGTCAACCTCTTCGGGGTGGAGGGCTTTGCCGCGGTGGCTGCCGAAACCCTTGTCCGCTGACCAGCCCGCGGCAATGCGGGGCTGGCCGCAGGGCGTCGGGCGCGTTGTCCTGCCCGAGGTCGACAGCACCAACGCCGAAGCGCTGCGGCGGGCCGGCGAAAACGCCGGTCCCGTCTGGATCATGGCCCTGCGCCAGACCGCCGGGCGCGGCCGCCGCGGCCGGGCCTGGACAGACCCGCCGGGAAACTTCGCCGCCACTCTGGGCATGCGGCTTTCCGAACCGCCGGGCAGAATGGCCCTGCGGTCATTCACCGCGGCGCTGGCACTGGCCGAGGCGCTCGAGACGCTGACCGGGATGGCCGGCAGCCTTGCGCTGAAATGGCCCAACGATGTGCTGCTGAACGGCGGCAAGCTTTCGGGGATCCTGCTGGAAACCGGCCCGAACGGGTTTCTGGCCCTTGGCATCGGGGTCAACCTTGTTTCGGCACCGCCGGGCGGGGACGGTGCCGCCTTTGCGCCGGTCAGCCTGCTGGGCGAAACCGGCCTGCGGGTCTTGCCCGAGCAACTGCTGGATGCGCTGGCCCCGGCCTTTGCCGGCTGGGAGGAACGCCTGACCTCGCAGGGTTTCGCCCCGGTCCGGGCTGCGTTCCTTGCCCGCGCGGTGCGGGTCGGCCAGCCCGTCGCTGCCCGCACGGTGACCGAAACCCGCGAAGGCATCTTCGAGACGATCGACGAAACCGGCGCGCTGGTGCTTGCCACTGCGGCCGGCCGGGTGGCCATTCCTGCCGCCGACATCTACTTTCCCTGAGCGAGACGCCCATGCTTCTGTGCATCGACTGCGGCAACACCAACACCGTCTTCTCGATCTGGGACGGCAGCGCGTTTCTTGCCACCTGGCGGGCCTCGACCGAACACCAGCGCACGGCCGATCAGTACTATGTCTGGCTGTCGACGCTGATGGGCCTCAAGGGGCTCGAACTGCGGATCACCGAAGTCATCATATCCTCGACGGTGCCGCGCGTGGTCTTCAACCTGCGTGTCCTGTGCAACCGCTATTTCGATTGCCGCCCGCTGGTTGTGGGAAAACCCGAATGCCGCCTGCCGGTTTCGGTGCGGGTCGATCCGGGCGCCAATGTCGGGCCCGACCGCCTGGTCAATACCGTGGCCGGACACGCGCTTTATGGCGGTGACCTCGTGGTGGTGGATTTCGGAACCGCGACCACCTTCGATGTCGTCGATCGGGATGGCGCCTATATCGGCGGTGTGATCGCCCCGGGCGTCAACCTGTCGATGGAGGCCCTGCACATGGCCGCGGCCGCCCTGCCGCATGTCGATGTCACCCGCCCCGACCAGGTGATCGGCAAGAACACCGTTGCCTGCATGCAGGCTGGCATCTTCTGGGGCTATGTCGGCCTTGTCGGGGGCATCTGTACCCGCATCCGCGAAGAACATGGCCGGCCGATGAAGATAATCGGGACAGGGGGCCTCGCGCCGCTGTTTGCGACCGGCGAGGCGCTTTTCGATGTCATAGATGAGGGGCTGACGATGACCGGTCTCCGCATCATCAACGAATACAACAAGGAAAACGTATGAGCAGCGAAAGACTGATCTACCTGCCGCTGGGTGGCGCCGGCGAGGTCGGCATGAACGCCTATGTCTACGGATACGGCAAGGAGGGCGAGGAGCGCCTGATTCTTGTCGATATCGGCGTGACATTCCCCGACATGGACGGCGCGCCGGGGGTGGATCTGATCCTGCCCGATCTGTCCTGGCTGGTCGAAAACCGCGACCGGCTGGAGGCGATCATCATCACCCACGGCCACGAGGATCACGTCGGCGCCCTGGGGCATCTGTGGGGCAAGCTGAAGGTGCCAGTCTATGCGCGCGACTTCACCGCGCGGCTGGCAAGGCTGAAGTTCGACGAACACGGCCACCCGCACGAGATGATCCGCACCGTCGGCCCCCGCCCCGAGACCACGCAGCTCGGCCCGTTTGCGGTCCAGTTCGTTCCGATCAGCCATTCGATCCCCGAAACCTCGGTGATGATCCTCGACACGCCCGCGGGCCGGGTCGTGCATGCCGCCGATTTCAAGCTCGACACCGATCCGGTGGTGGGCGAACCCTTTGACGAGGCGGCCTTCGGCGCCATCGGCGACGAAGGCGTCAAGGCCCTGATCTGCGATTCGACCAATGTGTTCGTGCCGCATCCGGGCCGGTCCGAGGCCAGCCTTGCCGAACCGATCAGGGATCTGATCGCAGGTGCAAAGGGGATGGTGGCCGCAACGACCTTTGCCTCCAACGTGGCGCGGGTAAAGACGCTGGCCCTTGCCGGGCAGGCCGCGGGCCGGGAAGTCTGCCTGCTGGGGCGGGCGATGCAGCGCATGGTTCGGGTCGCACAGGAGGCCGGAATCCTGCGCGGCTTCCCGCCCACGATCAGCGCCGAACAGGCCGCCGAGATGCCGCGCGACAAGGTCATGCTGCTGGTAACCGGCAGCCAGGGCGAACGCCGCGCGGCCTCGGCCCAGCTCTCGCGCGGGCGCTATCTGGGGCTGGAGCTGAAGCCGGGCGATCTGTTCCTGTTCTCGTCCAAGACCATTCCGGGCAATGAACGCGGCGTGCTGCGCATCATCAATGCCTACAGCGAAATCGGCGTGGATGTGGTGGATGACAGCACGTCGCGCTATCATGTCTCGGGCCATGCCAATGCGCCTGACCTCGAGCGGGTGCATGCCCTGCTCAGGCCCGACATGATCATCCCCAACCATGGCGAACACCGGATGCTGCGCCAGCATGCGCGCCTGGCTGCCCAGGCGGGTATTGCCAGCGAGATCGTCACCAACGGCATGATGGCCGAGATTTCCGGCGAAACCCCGCAGGTTGTCGAATACGTTGACGCCGGGCGGGTCTATGTCGATGGTTCGGTGCAGGTCGGCGCGCTCGACGGGGTGATCCGCAACCGTATCCGCATGGCGCTGAATGGCCATGTCATGGTCAGCCTCATCATCGAGGATGGCGCCCCGCTGGGCGAACCCTGGGTAGAGTTGATGGGCCTTGCCGAACGTGGCCGTTCCGGCCGGCCGCTGTCCGGGACGATGGAGGCGGAGATGGCCGAATTCCTTGGCCGCGCCGGCCGCGGCACCATGGCCGCGGATTCCGCGCTCGAGGACGGATTGCGCCGGGTTGCCCGGCAGGTTGCCATGGAAGAAATCGGCAAGAAGCCCGAGGTGACCGTCGTGATCAGCCGCCTTGAGGACGACTGAAGCCGGATCCGTTTGATCGGTTCGGAAAGCACGGGCGGCAGCCCGCGGGCGCGGGGCCTTGAGGCGCGGGCCGGGCGCGGCTAGGACAGGCCATCAGCAGGCACGCAGGGGCAGGGCCATGTCATACAACAGTTTCGGGCATCTGTTCCGTGTCACCACCTGGGGCGAAAGCCACGGCCCGGCGCTGGGCGCCACCGTGGATGGCTGCCCGCCCGGCATCCCGCTGGCCGAGGCCGATATCCAGCCGTGGCTTGACCGCCGACGCCCGGGGCAGAACCGTTTCACGACCCAGCGGCGCGAGGAGGATGCGGTCGAAATCCTGTCGGGCGTCTGGGAAGGGCGCACCACCGGCACCCCGATCCAGCTGATGATCCGCAACACCGACCAGCGGTCGAAGGATTACGGCGCCATCGCCGAAACCTTCCGGCCGGGCCATGCCGATATCACCTACTGGCAGAAATACGGCATCCGCGACCCGCGCGGCGGCGGCCGTT
>SKWP01000377.1 GCA_007128865.1 Paracoccaceae bacterium | reverse complement strand
TCCCGCCCGAAAGCTACTGGCCCGAGATCCAGCGCATCTGCGATGCCCATGACATCCTGCTGATCGCGGATGAGGTGATCTGCGGCTTCGGTCGCACCGGCAACTGGTTCGGGTCGCAAACCATGGGTATCCGGCCCGACATCATGACCGTGGCCAAGGGGCTTTCCTCGGGCTATGTGCCGATCGGCGCCTCGATCGTGTCCGACGATGTGGCAGGCGTGATCGCGCAGGACGAATTCAACCACGGCTACACCTATTCCGGCCATCCGGTTACCTGTGCCGTGGCGCTGGAAAACCTGCGCATCATCGAGGAAGAGGACATCATCGGCCATGTCCGCCGCACCGCTGCGCCGCATCTGGCCGAAGCCTGGGCAAGCCTTGCCGATCATCCGCTGGTGGGCGAGACCCGAAGCCTCGGCCTGATGGCCAGCCTTGCGCTGACACCCGACAAGGCCAGGCGCGCAGCCTTCGCCGCACCTGCCGGCACGGTGGGCTACATCTGCCGCGAACGCTGCTTTGCCAACAATCTGGTCATGCGCCATGTCATGGATCGCATGGTGATCGCGCCGCCGCTGGTCATCTCTGCCGACGATATCGACCTGCTGGTCACGCGTGCACGCCACGCGCTCGACGAAACGCTCGCGGAAGCCACGCGTCAGGGGCTGATGGTGCCCGCCGGCGCGGGCTGACCGCAGGGCGGGCATCCCCCGGGCCGCGACCGCGCCGTTTCCGGACCGGGAGCGATTTTTTCCTTGGCTTATCGGCGGGTTTGGCTAGTGTCGGCGGATCAGCGGACAAGGGCTGCCACCCATGACCATCATTCCCGATCCCACGACCGGCCCGCGGCTGGTGCTGATCCCCCGGCTTGCGGCGGGCGGGCGCTGGCGTGTGGAGGCCATGCGCAGCCTGCGCGAGCCGCTGCTGTTGTGGTTCACCCAGGGCAGCGGGCGCATCACCATCGCCGGAACCACCCGCGGCTATGGCGCCCATAACGCCGTGTTCATCCCGGCCGGCACCATGCACGGGTTCGAGATGATGGGGCGGGTTTTCGGCACCGCCGTGTTCTTCGGCCGCCAGCACGGGCTTGAGCTTCCCGACACCCCGCTGCACCTGCGCATCCGCGAAAACGCCGCCCAGCAGGAGCTTGGCGCCCTGCTCGACAACGCCCAGCGGGAACTGGAGGGCGGCCGCCCCGGCGCCGAACGGGCAGCCACCCATTACCTCGGCCTCGCCGCGGTGTGGATCGACCGGCAACGCGCCCGCGCCGAACAGGAGGCCGCCCCGGAAGGCGCCGATGCCAGCCGGCGGCTGGCCGAACGTTTTGCGCGACTGCTGGAACGCGACTATCGCAGCGGCATGGGGGTGGCCGAATTCGCGGCTGCGCTGGGCGTGACGCCCACGCATCTGACCCGCGCCTGCAAGGCCGCCTCCGGCCGGTCGGCCCATGCGATCCTGCAGGATCGGGTACTGTTCGAGGCCCGCCGCATGCTCGTCGAAACCCGCATGCCGGTCAAGCGCGTGGCCGAATCGCTCGGCTATGCCTCGGCGGCCTATTTCACCCGCAACTTCCATATGCGCACCGGACAGACGCCGTCGGACTTCCGGCGCCGGAACTGACCGTCTCTCGGGCCGCAAAAAAGCAACCGCAACGCCGCTCCCGGCGCTTTCCGAATCGCGGGGCAGCAGGTATCCGCGATAGCGGACCGCAGCAGGGCCAGATCGGCCCGGCGTTCCCGTCGGAAGGGTGGCAGAGTGGTCGATTGCACTGGTCTTGAAAACCAGCGACCCGAAAGGGTCCGTGGGTTCGAATCCCACCCCTTCCGCCAGGGATCGGTCCGCCTGGTTGGGTCTGACGCCAAGGCTGCACTCGACGGGTGGCAAGGAACGGCTGGGGCGCATCTCCAAGAATGAGCCCGCGAACGCGACCCGTCCGAGAGAGCGGGCGAACCAACAGGTATCTGCGCAGGCTGCTTGATCTGGGCGCCATGGCACAAGTCAGCGCGCGCCGACGGGGCGAGGCCGGGGACGACTGGCTGTGGCAGATCATCCGACGCAAGAAGCCCAAGCAGGCCGCGATCGCGCTGGCCAACCGCATGGCGCGCACCGGTCCGAACAAACAATGCAAGCGACATGGCGCAGAATTGGCGCTCTCCTCGACCGCTTCACCCCACAAGAATGCGCAAACTACCTCGTCAACGCAGGATATGCTTCAAGCTGATCTCATCGCGCTCTAACCTTGGTGGCGTCCAAGCAGAGCATCTTGCCGGCGTGTGCACTTCAGAGGTCGGTCGCTTCGTCATCCAGCAGCGCCAGTGCCTTTCGGGCGTAGACCTGCACCAATGGCCCATAGGAGAGTGCCGCGGGCGAGGCGGCATTGCCCTGCAGGGCGCGGGCATGCACGCCCTGCACGATGGCCGCCAGGCGAAACAGCGAAAAGGCGAGGTAGAAGGGCCAGTTCGCCTCCGGTGACCGGCCGCTGCGGCGCGTGTAGCCGGCGAGGTGTTCGGCCTCCGACGGCAGGCCGAGCGCGGCGCGTCGCTGCGGGTCGATGCCCGGCAGGCGCGGCGCATCGGGCGGGAAATGCCACGCCAATGCGGTATAGGCGATATCGCCGAGCGGATGGCCAAGCGTGGCCAGTTCCCAGTCCAGCACCGCCACCACCCGCGGTTCGCTGGGATGCAGTATCAGATTGCCGACACGGTAATCGCCGTGGATGAGCGTCGTCTCGTCGTTTTCCGGAATGCGGCCGGGCAGACGCTCGATCAGACGCTCCATTTCCGGCAGCGGGTCCGGTGCGCTGAGGCGATACTGGTCGGACCAGCGGCGGATCTGTCGGGCGATATAGCCGCCGCGGCGGCCGAGGTCGCCCAGCCCCACGGCATCGGGATCGAGCGCGTGCAGCGCGGCAAGTACCCGGTTCATGTCGGCATAGACGGCGGCGCGCTCGGGCGGCTGCAACCCCGGTAGTGCGGGATGGTCGATTACCCGGCCAGGCACATGACGCATGACGTAGAAGGCCGTGCCGATGACACTGTCCTGTTCGCAAAGATGGAGCGGCTGCGGAACCGGAACGTCGGTGCCATGGAGCGCTTCAAGTATGCGGTATTCGCGTTCGATCTGATGGGCCGAGGGCAGCAGCACCCCGGGAGGTTTCTTGCGCAGCACATAGCTGCCGCCATCGGCGTCGAGGCGGAAGGTGGGGTTTGACTGCCCACCCTCGTATTGCAGGATGCGCCGCAGCCCCCCCGCCTCGGGCAGGTGCCGTGCCAGGTGGCGCGCCAGCGCCGAGGCGTCGAAACGATGCGCCGGCCGCACTTCGGCCAGCAGGGGGTCATTGTCCATCCCGGTCCCTCCTCGGTGCCGCGCCGGTGCCTGTCAGCCGCCCAGCACCGCTGTCTCGCCGTTGTCGCAGACGATGGCCTGGCCGGTCAGGCAGCGCCCCAGCGGCCCGCAAAGCCCCAGCACCACCGCCGCGACCTCGTCCACCGTCACCAGCCGGCCGAGCGCGGTGCGTCGGCGCACCGTTTCGGCAGCGGCGTCGTCCTGCCAGAGCAGGCGCGAAAAACCGGTGCGAACCAGCCCCGGCAGGACCGCGTTGACCCGCACGCCCCTGTGGCCCCATTCGGCCGCCAGCGTCCGCACCAGCTGCAGATCCGCAGCCTTGGCCATGCCATAGGCACCAAGTCCGGCCTCGCCCCGAAGGGCCGAGATGCTCGATACGATCACCAGGCTCGCGTCGCGGTCGGCCATGTGCGGCAGCGCCGCCTGCGCCAGCCAGAGATTGGCCCGCAGGTTCACCGTCAGTGTCCGGTCCAGCGCGGCATCGGTCAGATCGGCCAGCGGGCCGAAGGCCGGGTTGGCACCGGCATTGCCGACGGCGATGTCCAGCCCGTCGGCCACGGCTCCTGCCACCCAGGCTGCCAGTGCGGTACGATCGCCGACATCGCAGGCCGTGCCCGTCACCCGCAGACCTGCCGCGCGCAGTTCGGATTCGGCAGCGGCGACCCCCTCCGGCCGGCGGGCGCAGAAATGCACCTCGGCACCGGCCGCGGCCAGCAATGCCACGCAGGCCCGGCCGATGCCGCGACTGCCGCCGGTCACAAGCGCCCGCCGGCCGGCAAGATCGACAAGGGAGCCGGGCAGGCCCATCGCCTATTCCTCGCTGGCGAAGGCGGCCGCGGGCAGCCGGCGCAGGTCCAGCCGGGTGCGCCGGATGTGCAGCCGCATCAACCGCTCGGCCTGTCGCGTCTGTCCGGCCAGCACCGCGGCGGCTATGCGGCGATAATTGGCAAAGCGTCTGGCCCGGTTGGCAGGTTGCTGAAAGGCGCCCACCTGCAGGCGCACGATGTTCACCTGCATCGCCGGCAGCATCCGCGCCAGTTCGCGGTTGCCGGCCAGTTCCACCAGCCGGCCATAGAACCGGTTGCGCGCCGCCATCACCGATGGCCCGTCGGCGGTGTCGTCCAGCGCCATCAGCCCGTCCACCGCGCGCTGAAACCGGGCGCGGTTCTGCCCCTGGTCGATGTTCTGGGCCGCCTGCCGGGCCGCAAGACCGGTAAGCACCTCGATCACCGACAGAAGGTCGGTCACCTCCTTGCGGGTCATCGCCCGGACATAGGCACCGCGATGCCGGTTCAGCACCACGATGCCATCGGCGGCAAGCAGCTTCAGCGCCTCGCGGATCGGGCCGCGGCTGACGCCGAGCCGGGCCGAGAGATCTGCCTCGATCAGGCGCTGACCCGGCGCATAGCGGCCTGCGAGGATGCCCTCGATGATCGCGCCGGCCACCGTCTCGGGGCTGGAGCGGCCGTGAATGGCGATGCTGTCGGGCCCGGAACGGCTCCACTGAAGTGACGGTTGCGGCGTAGTCATCGGAGCGTTCCCCTGCCCTGTCGTTCTCGCGTACTGACGGTTCGCATCTCAGGAACCGGTAAAGCGCGGGGCGCGCTTTTCCAGAAAGGCGCGCGCGCCTTCCTTCTGATCCCCGGTGGAAAAGCACAGCGCAAAGGCCTGCATCTCGGCCTCCAGCGCGGTGGCGGTGTCGGCATCGGTGGCAATGGCCAGCGCCGTCTTGGCCTGCGACAGGGCAAAGGGGGCGAGGTTGGCCAGCGCCTGCGCCTGTGCCATCGCCGCCTCGGCCAGAAGCGCGCAGGGGTGCACCGCGGCGACAAGGCCGAGTTCGAGGGCGCGGGCAGCCGGAATGGGTGCGCCGGTAAGCACCATCTGCCGCGCCACTGCCCCGCCGGCAAGCCGGGTCAGGCGCACCGTCCCGCCGCCGCCGGGAAGGATGCCGAGGCGAATCTCGGGCAGGCCGAAGCGGGCGTCTTCGGCCGCCAGCCGCAGATCGCAGGCCAGCGCCAGTTCGAAACCCGCGCCAAGACAATGCCCCTGCACTGCCGCCAGAACCGGCTTCGGGCAGGCGGCGACGGCATCGTTCAGCCGCCCGGCGCGTCGCGCCAGTCCAAGTGCATCCGCGGGGCTCGCGCCGGTGAAATCGCCGATGTCGGCGCCGGCGGCAAAGGCCCGGCCCGCCCCGACCAGCAGGATCACCCGCACCGCCGGATCCTCTGCAGCCTCGGCCAGCAACCGCGCCAGCGCCGTCACCAGCGCGGGGTTGAGCGCATTCAGCACCTCGGGCCGGTTCAGGGTGATGCGGGCAACGGCGCCCAGCCGATCCATCCGCGCCACCCCGAGGTCGCGTGTGGCCTGCGCCGTGCCGGTCATGCGATCCGCTCCAGGAGCATGGCAAAACCCTGCCCGCCGCCCATGCACAGGCTCAGAAGCGCCCGCCGCCCGCCGGTGTCCTCGAGATGCTGCATCGCGGTCAACGCCATGCGCACCCCGGTCGCGCCCGGCGGATGCCCCAGCGAAATCCCCCCGCCATAAAGGTTCGTCGCGTCCGCCGGCAGGCCGAGTTCGGCCATGGCATGCAGCACCACCACGGCAAAGGCTTCGTTGACCTCGAAATAGTCGATATCCGACAGCCGCAGGCCCAGCCGGTCCAGCAGCATCCGCGTGGCCGGCACCGGCCCGCAGCCCATGATCCTGGGCGATACGCCGGCCAGCGCATGCCCGACCAGCCTTGCCCGGGGGCGCAGGCCGGCCGCCTCCATCGCGCCGGTTTCGCCAAGCAGGACAAAGGCCGCGCCGTCGGTCACACCCGATGAATTGGCCGGAGTCACCCGCCCGCCGGCCCGGAAGACAGGCGCCATCGCCGCGATCCTTTCCGCCGAGATCTGCGGCCGGGGAAATTCGTCGCGGTCGAAAATGCGCACCCCGCGGCCGTCAGGCACCTGAAGCGGGGCGATCTGGCGACCGAGAAAGCCCGACTCCATCGCCGCGCCGGCGCGGCGCTGGCTCTGCAGGGCATAGGCATCCATCGCGGCCCGGTCGTGGCCGAAATCATCGGCGAGGTTCTCGGCGGTCTCCCCCATCAGTTCGCGGCTGAGCGGGTCGCGATAGGTCCAGTCCAGCGCATCGACAAGTTCCATCG
>SKWP01000219.1 GCA_007128865.1 Paracoccaceae bacterium | reverse complement strand
TGCAGGATCGCTATGCCGTAACCGGCTTTCCCGTGGTCGACGACGCAGGCCGCCTTCTGGGCATCGTCACCAACCGCGACATGCGCTTTGCCTCCGATGACGCCACCCCGGTGCGGGTGATGATGACCGCCGACAATCTTGCGGTGCTGCGCGAACCCGCAGACCGGGCCGAGGCGAAAAGCCTGATGCAGGCGCGGCGGATCGAAAAGCTTCTGATCGTGGATGCGGATGGGCGGCTTTCGGGGCTGCTGACGCTGCGCGATATCGAACGGGCGGTGCTCAACCCCCAGGCCACCAAGGATGAACTCGGCCGGCTTCGGGTGGCGGCGGCAACGACGGTGGGCGATGCCGGTTTCGAACGTTCCGAGGCGCTGATCGATGCCGGGGTCGATCTGGTTGTGGTCGACACCGCGCATGGCCATTCCGCGGCCGTGGCCGAGGCGGTGGAACGCATCAAGAAGCTGTCGAATACGGTGCAGGTGGTGGCCGGCAATGTCGCCACCGGCGAAGCCACGCGGGCGCTGATCGGGGCCGGTGCCGATGCGGTCAAGGTCGGCATCGGGCCGGGCAGCATCTGCACCACGCGGGTGGTTGCCGGCGTCGGCATGCCGCAACTGACCGCGATCATGGATTGCGCCGCCGCCGCGGGCCGGGTGCCGGTAATCGCCGATGGCGGCATCCGCTTTTCGGGCGATTTCGCCAAGGCCATCGCCGCCGGGGCTTCGGCCGCCATGGTCGGCAGCGCCATCGCCGGTACCGACGAGGCGCCGGGCGAGGTGATCCTTTATCAGGGGCGCAGCTACAAGAGCTATCGCGGCATGGGCTCGCTCGGCGCCATGGCGCGCGGATCGGCCGACCGCTATTTCCAGAAGGATGCCGCCAGCGACAAGCTGGTGCCGGAAGGCATCGAAGGCCAGGTGCCCTACAAGGGGCCGGCGGGCACGGTGATCCACCAGCTTGTCGGCGGGCTGCGCGCTGCGATGGGCTATACCGGCTGCCGTACCGTCGAAGAGATGCGCAGCAATTGCCGCTTTGTGCGCATCACCGGTGCGGGGCTGCGCGAAAGCCATGTGCATGACGTCCAGATTACCCGCGAAAGCCCGAATTACCGGGCCGGATAGACCCGTGCGCGCGCTGGGGGCGATCAGCGGTACCTCGGTCGATGCCATCGACATCGCGGTGATCGAAACCGACGGGCAGGCGTCGGTCCGCCCCGTTTCCGGTGCCTCCCTTCCCTGGCCGGAAACCGCGCGTGCCGCGGTGCTGGCGTTTCTGGCCGACGATCCGTCCCGGGCCGGGACCGAACCGCTCGACGCGCTTGAAACACTGGTCACCGATGCCTTTGCCGGGGCCATCGCAGCCTTCATGGCCGGGCGCGGGATTGCGGCGCGGGACATCGACGTGATCGGCCTGCACGGCCAGACGGTGTGGCACCGGCCGGCCGCCCGCGTCACGCGGCAGCTTGGCCGCGGTAGCGCCCTTGCCCGCCGTCTGGGCGTGGCGGTGGTCGATGGCTTCCGGCTGGCCGATGTGGTGGCCGGCGGGCAGGGCGCACCGCTGGCGCCGCTGTATCACGCGGCCCGCGCGGCGCCGCTGGAGCGCCCGCTTGCGGTGCTGAACCTTGGCGGGGTCGGCAATGTGACATGGCTGGGCGAGGCCGGCGATATCCTTGCCTTCGACACCGGCCCCGGTTCGGCCCTGATGGACGATGTGGCGCGCGCGCGTCTGGGGCTGGATTTTGACCGTGACGGTGCCATCGCGGCACGCGGTACGGTCCGAACACATGCCCTGGCTGCCGCGATGGCTTCGCCCTATCTCTCAAAAATGCCGCCCAAATCACTGGACAGAAACGAATTTCACGGCGCGCTTGAGGGCCTCGAGGATGCCGCCCCGGCCGACGCAATGGCCACCCTTGCGGCGCTGACGGTTGGCACGGTTGCCGCCGCGCGGGTGCATTTCCCTGCCTTGCCGCGGCGCTGGCTGGTGTGCGGTGGCGGCCGCCGGAACACTTGGCTGATGGCGCAGATGCGGTCGGCGCTGGGTGTGCCGGTGGAGCCGGTCGAGGCGGTCGGCTGGGATGGCGACCTGCTGGAGGCCGAGTGCTTTGCCTATCTCGCGGTGCGCAGCCTGCAGGGGCTGCCGCTCAGCCTGCCCGGTACCACGGGCGCCCCCCGGCCAATGCCCGGCGGGCTGCTGCATACCCCGGGCTGAAGCAGGATCAGCCCCGTTCAGCGCGCGTGGGCCGGGTATCGGGCAGCAGGATACGGGCGACCTGTTCGGCGATCGGGTCGACCGAAAGCGGGTGACGTTCGGCCGAATAGCTGTCGGGGTCGCCGATGTCGCGCCATTCGCCGCGATGGTAGATCTCCAGCGCCGAAAACCGCGCCTTGTAGCCCATTTTCGGGCTGCCGGGCACCCAGTAGCCGAGATAGACATAGGGCAGGCCGGCGTCGCGCGCCATCTCGATGTGATCGAGGATGATATAGGTGCCAAGGCTGGCATCGCTGCGATCCGGGTCATAGAAGGAATAGACAAGCGACAACCCGTCGTCCAGCACATCGGTCAGGCACACGCCGGCCAGCGCCCTCCCGCAATCGGGTTCGGTGGCAACATATTCCACCACCTGCGACCGGACCGGCGTTTCCTCCATCATCGCCGCGAATTCGAAGATGTCCATGTCGGCCATCCCGCCGTCGGCGTGGCGGCTGTCCAGATAGCGGCGAAACAGCACATACTGTTCTTCGGTCGCCCAGGGCGCGCTGGCACTGCGGCGCAACCCGGCATTGCGCCGGATCGCCTTGCGCTGGCTGCGGCCGGGCACGAAATCGGCCACCCGGATGCGGGCCGAAAGGCAGGCGGCACAATCGGCGCAGGACGGGCGGTAAAGCACGTTCTGCGACCGCCGGAAGCCCTGCTTGGAAAGCGCGTCGTTCAGACGTTCGGCATTGTCGCCCTGCAACGCCGTGAACAGCTTGCGCTCCATCCGGCCGTCCAGATAGGGACAGGGCTGTGGCGCCGTGACATAGAACTGGGGTGCGATCGGCAGCGTGTGGCGCATGGGTACGGTTTCGGTGGGTACCGGACTGTTTCAGTCATCACGCTAGCAAGGCCGGCGCGACGTGCCAAGCCCGATTCGCCCCGTGTGTGCAGGCAGTTCAATGCCGCGCCGGCCGGTTCAGCGCCACGGTGCCCAGCACATGGTCGCTCAGCCCCTGACCGCGCGCCGTGACCAGCATCAGCACCACCGAGGCGATCTGCGGCAGCACGAAGGCGGTGGAAAGCGTGTAGCCCAGCGAATGCAGAAAGGCCGTCGGGGTATCGAGCCGGTGGCCGTCAGGGCCGCGGAACTCGATGGCCAGCATCAGCATCCCCGGCGTGGCCGACCAGCGCGCCAGCGCCACGGTACGGTATCCCAGGTTGATTGCCACATAGACGGTCGGCAGCGCCAGCAACGCCAGAAAGCCGGTAAAGGGTACGATCAGCACCGTCAGCAGGAAAATCAGCACCGTATCCAAGACCCAGGCAACAAGCCGCTTGGCCGCAACACCGGAATAGAATTCGGCCTGCCGGAACGGGTCGGGCAGCGGGTCGCGATATGCAGCCATCACCTAGCCTTCGAACCGGGGCGCAGGAACCCGGCCGCTCATGCCGTGAACCGGGCGATTCGGGCATCGGCGATGCGGGCCAGAACCTGCGGCGCTATCGAAAAGACATGGCGCGGCGTACCGGCGGCCGCCCAGATCAGCCCGAATTCGGTCAGGCGCGGGTCCATCCATACCGGAACCGGCGCGATCAGCCCGACCGGCGCAACACCGCCGATGGCAAAGCCGGTTTCGCGGCGCACCAGATCGGCATCGGCCCGGCCGAGCGGTTCATCGGCCAGCGCCGAGGCAAGCGCCGGATCCACCCGGTTTCCGCCGGCGGTCAGGAACAACCGGACATGGCCGCTGGTCTCGCCCCGAAAGACGATCGACTTCACGATCTGGTCAAGCGCGCAGCCTGCCGCGGCCGCGGCTTCACCGGCGGTGCGGGTCGAGGCATCCATTTCCACGATACGCACATCCGCTCCGGCGGCTTGCAGCGCTGCGGTCACGCGTTTCAGGCTCTTGCTCATCGGCCGGCGTCTCTCCTTCGCGGCGCAGTATGAAACGGCCGCGGCCGCCCCGCAACCCGGCCGCATGCGTTGACCTGCGCCGGCCGTCGCAGCAGTGTTGCGCACATGGAATTTTCCCGTCGCCTGACCCGAGCCCCGATTCCCTTCGACGCCGAAGCCGGCGCTGACCCCGCCGCGCTTGTCCCCGGTGTCGAGCCGGGCCTGCATCCGCTGCTGTCCGGGGCCGCCGGCTGCAGCCCCTTCCTGCGCGATCTGATGGCGCGCGAAGCCGGCTGGGCCGCCGAGGCGCTGTGCGCTGCGCCCGAGGCGGCGCTGGATGCCGAACTGGCGCGGCTGGGCACGGTCGAGCCGGCGCAGCTGGGTGCCGAACTGCGGCGCGCCAAGCGGCGGGTGGCGCTGCTGGTGGCGCTGGCCGATCTGGGCGGCGTCTGGGCGCTGCCCGAGGTCACCGGGGCGCTGACACGGCTTGCCGACCGTGCGGTGGATACCGGCTTGCGGGCGCTTGTCGCCGCCGAAATCCGCCGCGGCAAGCTGCCCGGCGCGACCGAACAAGACGCCGCCACCGGCGCCGGCATGGTGGCGCTGGCGATGGGCAAGATGGGCGCGGGCGAGCTGAACTATTCCTCCGACATCGACCTGATCTGCCTGTTCGACGAGACCCGGTTCGACGAAGCCGACAGGATGGAGGCCCGCGCGGCCTTCATCCGGGTCACGCGACGGCTTTGCAGCCTGCTGTCGGACCTCACCGCCGAAGGCTATGTGTTCCGCACCGATCTGCGCTTGCGCCCCGATGCCTCGGTCACGCCGGTCTGCATCTCGATGGAGGCGGCGGAGCGCTATTACGAAAGCTTCGGGCGCACCTGGGAACGCGCCGCCTTCATCAAGGCCCGGCCTTGCGCGGGCGACATCGCCGCCGGGGCGCGGTTTCTGGCCGCGCTGACGCCGTTTGTCTGGCGCCGGCACCTGGATTTCGCGGCCATTCAGGATGCCCACGACATGCGCCTGCGCATCCGCGCCCACAAGGGCCTGCATGCCGGCGCCGGTGAAAACGGCGCGGGGCTGGAGGGCTACAACCTCAAGCTTGCCCCCGGCGGCATCCGCGAGATCGAATTCTTCACCCAGACCCGGCAGCTTATCGCCGGCGGGCGCGATGCCGGCCTGCGCGATGCCACCACCGTCGGCGGGCTTGCCGCGCTGGCCGGCCGGGGCTGGATCCCGCAGGATGTCGCGGCGGAACTGTCGGAGCATTACGCCGCCCACCGCGAGGTCGAACACCGGCTGCAGATGATCGGCGATGCCCAGACCCAGATCCTGCCCGCAAACCCCGAAGGCTTCGACCGTCTCGCCCGGTTTTCGGGGTTCGGGGATACTGCCGCATGGCGGGCAGAGCTGGCCGGCCGGCTGGTGCGGGTGGCCGACCTGACCGAAGGTTTCTATGTCGGCTCTGCTGCCGGCGCCGAGGGCCCGCCGCCCGAGCTTTCGCCACAGGCCGAAGCCATTGTCACGCGCTGGCAAAGCTATCCGGCGCTGCGTTCGGACCGGGCGCTGGCGCTGTTTTCGCGTCTGCGGCCGGAAATCCTGCGCCGCCTGCAACGCGCGGCCGATGCCGAAGGCGCCCTGGCGCAGTTCGATGCCTTCCTGTCGCGGCTCCCGGCCGGGGTGCAGCTTTTTTCGCTGTTCGAGGCCAATCCGCAGCTTATCGACCTGATTGTCGACATCTGCGCCACCGCGCCGCGGCTGGCGCAGTACCTGGGCCGCAACGCCGGGGTGCTGGATGCGGTGATCGGCGGCGATTTCTTTTCGCCCTGGCCGGGACAGCCGGCACTGGCCGCGATGCTGGCAGCCCGGCTGCGCGAGGAGGCCGATTACGAGCGCAAGCTCGATGCGGCGCGGGTCTGGGCGCGCGAATGGCATTTCCGCATCGGCGTTCATCACCTGCGCGGGCTGACCGATGCGTTCGAGGCCGCGGCCCAGTATGCAGACCTTGCACGGGCGGTCATCGGGGCGCTCTGGCATCCGGTTCTGGCCGAATTCGCGGCCCGGCACGGTGCGCCGCCGGGGCGCGGCGCGGTGGTGCTGGGCATGGGGTCGCTCGGGGCCGGGCGGCTGAATGCGGTATCCGACCTCGACCTGATCCTGATCTACGACGCCGACGGACAGGAAGAGTCGGCCGGTCCGCGGCCGTTGTCGGCAACGCAATACTATGCGCGGCTGACCAAGGCGCTGATCACCGCGCTGTCGGCGCCGATGGCCGAGGGCCGGCTTTATGAGGTTGACATGCGCCTGCGCCCGTCGGGCCGCAAGGGGCCGGTTGCGACGGCGCTTTCGGCCTTCCGGAGCTACCAGATGACCGAGGCCTGGACATGGGAACACCTGGCGC
>SKWP01000443.1 GCA_007128865.1 Paracoccaceae bacterium | reverse complement strand
GCGGAGACCGGGTTGCCCGGCTATCCGAAATCAGCATCGATATGCCGGGTTGCGATGCGCTGGATCAGTTTATCGTGTTGCAAAACGTGCTGGAGGACATCAAGGTCGCCGGAAACTGACGGCAACGCGATGTCCCGATGTCTGTATTCTCGCGGTGGGCGGCAGGTTGTGCCGCCATTATCGCCTTGCAATCCCTTGCCGCAACGGCCGGTGCACAGGATGTGACCCTGTCACCCCGCGATGGCGGGCTGAGCATTGCGGGCACGCTGCTGGCCTATGACGGCGAATTCTACCGCATCGACAGCGAATTCGGTGAACTGACCCTTGACGCGCAGGCGGTGGTCTGCGCCGGGCCGGGATGCCCCGACCTGCTGACCTTCGTGCCCGAAATCCTGGCCGGCGGTTCGCCGACCATCGGCGAGGCATTGCTGCCGGCCTTGCTGGAAGGGTATGGCCGCATGTCCGGGCTGGAACTTGAGATGCAGACGGCGCCGGATGGACTGACGGCGCTGGTGACGGATCGTACCAGCGGGCGGCAGCTTGCCCGGCTGGGGGTGGCGTTTACCGACAGCGCCGATGGCATTGCCCGGCTGATCGACGGGCAGATCGACATTGCCCTGTCCTTGCTGACCGTGCGCGATCCCGCGCTTCGGGCCAGGGTGATTGCACTGGATGCCTTCGTGCCGGTGGTCAGCCCCGACAATGACCTTGCTGCCATCGCGCTTGCCGACCTTGCCGCGATCCTGTCGGGGCGTATCGAAAGCTGGGCAGCGCTTGGCGGGCCGGATCTGCCCATCCGCCTGCACCTTCGCAACCAGGGCTCGGCGGTCAACCGGCTGCTCGAACAGCGGATTCTGAGCGGAACCCCGGCCACTCCGGCGGCGGCTCCGCGCCGTCATGCGACCGATGCCGCGCTGGCAAGGGCGGTGGCGGCCGATCCGCTGGGTATCGGGCTTTCGCTGCGTTCGGCAGCAGCCGAGGCGCGGATCGTGCCGTTGCGTGGCGGCTGCGGGCTGGCGCGCGAGGCCACGCCCCTTGCGATCAAGGCCGGCGACTATCCGCTGACCGTGCCGCTGATGCTGTATACCCGCGCCGAACGTCTGCCGTTGCAGGCCCGCCGCCTGCTGGCCTTTTCAACCGGCGCAAACGCGCAGCCCATTGTGGCCGATGCAGGCTTTGCCGATCAGACGCCCACGGCGATGCCGTTGTCGGCGCAGGGTGAACGGCTCGCAAACGCCATCGCGGCGGCCGGCGAAGGCGTCTCGCTTGCCGATCTGCAGGATCTTGTCGTTGCCATGGTCGGGGCCGACCGGCTTTCCTATACCTTCCGGTTCGAGACCGGCAGCCTGCGCCTGACGGCGCAATCCGAGGGCAATGTCGAACGTCTGGCCGAGGCGCTTGAAACCGGCCGCTATGCGCGCCGCGAGCTTGTCTTTGCGGGTTTCACCGACAGCGATGGCCCGACCGCGGCAAACCTGCGACTGTCCAGCCGGCGGGCCGAAGCGGTGCGCCGCGCGGTGCTGGATGCGGCGCCGCTGCTCGACCCCGAGACCGTTACCCTTGGCGTTGCCGGCTTTGGCGAGGCGATGCCGATGGATTGCGACGACACCGAGGCAGGGCGGCAGGTCAACCGCCGGGTCGAGGTCTGGCTGCGCTGAACCCGGGCCGCAGCGCAACCCGGATCGGCGCCGGGGCCCCGGACGCGGCGGCATCGGGCATCGTCCCTGCCGGGCAACCTGCCCGAACAGGGCGCGCAGGCCCGCCACATCGCCCGGCCCATCGGGGTGATCTGTCAGGCGTCCCCTTCGAGGCTCTGGCGCAATTCGCGCAGCACGGGCACCGTCTCGCGCACCCTGTCGGTGCCGATCCGCTCGACCACATCGGCAATCACCGGTGCAATGGTGGCCAGCGCCTGATTGCGGGCGCGCAGCCCCGCCGGGCTGATCGACACGAACTTGCGCCGCGCGTCGTCCCAGTCGGGGCGGATATGGACATGTCCGGCCCATTCCAGCTTGGCCAGCGTGTTGGTCATCGCGCCGCGTGTAACATGAAAGGATTTGGCCAGCTGCGCCGGCGTCCGTTCCTCGCGCAGGCGGGCGAGATGGTTGAGCACCCCGAAATGCGAAAGCTCCATCCCCTTCGGCAGCAGGCGCGACAGCCGGTTGCGCGCCATCTGGTCCGACATCAGCAATTCGCTGAACAGTGCCGCGGCAAGGTCGTCGGTGCGCTCGGTCATGCCGGCCCCTCGAATTCCCGGTCGTGGTCGAGCGATGGGATCCGGTGGCGGGCCCTGGCCACCGCATCGCGTTCGAGGTCGATCAGCGTGACGCCGGGTTCGGTGCCTGCATCGGCCACGATCTCGCCCCAGGGCGCTACGGCCATGCTGTGGCCCCAGGTGCTGCGCATGCGTCCCTGTGTCGCAGGGTGACTGCCCGTCTGCGCCGGGGCGAGCACCCAGGCCCCGGTCTCGATGGCGCGGGCGCGCAACAGGGTTTCCCAATGCGCGGCCCCGGTAACCGGGCTGAACGCTGCCGGAACGGTCAGAATCTCGGCCCCGGCCCGGGCAAGGCGGCGAAAGAGCCCGGCAAAGCGCAGATCATAGCACACCGTCATCCCGATCGTGCCGAACGGCGTGGGCGCGAGCACCGCCCGATTTCCGGGGCGGAACCCATCGGATTCGCGGTAGGTCTCGGCCTCGCTGACATTGACATCGAACATGTGGATCTTGTCGTAGCGGGCATGAACCGCACCATCCGGCCCGATCAGAAAGGACCGGTTTGCAAAACGCCCGTCCGCATCCTCGGTCCTGAGCGCGAGCGACCCGATCAGCAGCCAGATGCCCAGCCGTGCGGCCTCGTCGCGCAGGGCGGCCAGCGTCGGATCGTCGGTTTCGCTGCGCAGCACCGCCCGTTGGTGGCTGCGGCTGGACGAGACGCAGTTGGTTACCTCGGGCGTGAGTGCGAAGGCCGCGCCTTCGGATGCTGCCCGGCGGATCAGCGTGCGGGCCTGCTCCAGATTGGCGGCCGGGTCGTCCGACGAAGTCATCTGGATCAGCGCCGTGCGCATCGCCTCAGCCTTTCAGCAGGCGGTCAAGCTCGCCCCGGTGGTCGAGTGCATGAAGCTCGTCGCAGCCGCCCACATGGGTTTCGCCGATGAAGATCTGCGGCACGGTGTGGCGCCCGGCGGCGCGGGCCTGCATCTCGGCCCGCTTTTCGGGCTCGCGGATGACATCGATTTCGGTGAAGGCAACGCCCTTTGCGGTCAGCAGCCGCTTGGCGGCATGGCAATAGCCGCAGAAGGGCGACGTATAGATTTCGACAGCCTGCATGGTGAACCCCGGTTGTGCCCCGGCGCGACTATAGGGATCTAGCCATCCTTGGCAACGCGGGCCAGTACCACCACATCGACCGACCGGGCGCCGCCGGCAAGGCAGGCATCGGCGGCGGCGGCAAGCGTCGCGCCCGAGGTCATCACATCGTCCACCAGCAGGACATGACGGCCGCGGGCAAGGCCGGCCCGGCGCGGATGCAGTCCGATCGCGCCTTCGAGGTTGCGAAACCTGGCCTCGCGGTCGTGTCCGCCCTGGCTGGGGGTGCGGCGCCGGCGCACGAGCAGATCGGGGCAGGCGGTGTGCCCGGTCGCCGCGGCAAGCGCACGGGCCAGCATCGCGGACTGGTTGAACCGCCGCCGCAACAGCCGGGTCCAGTGCAGCGGTACCGGTACGATCAGCGTTTCCGGGCGCAGCAGCGGTGCCGCCGCCCCGGCCAGCCAGCGCGCCGCGGGGCGGATCAGTTCGAGCCGGTCGCCATGCTTGATGTCAAGCACGATCCTGCGTGCGGTGCCGCCATAGACAAGCGCCGCGCGCCCCCGGTCCCAGGGCCGCGCGAGGGCGATGCATTCGTCGCAGACCGGCGGTGTCTGATCCGCATCGGCCGGCCCGTCCGACGGCAGCGGCGTTCCGCACTGGTCGCAGACGGTGCCGGTGATGAAGGGGGTATCGCGCCAGCAGGCCGGGCAGAGTGCATGATCTTCGGTCACCGGCGCGTTGCATACGCTGCAGGCCGGCGGATAAAGCAGTCGTATTGCGCCTTGCAGTCGCATTTTCCGCCCTTGCGCTTTACATCCCGGGCACGGACCCGCAAACCGGAGCCGCCATGAACGCCCCGCCGCCCCTGACCGACCGTGCCGCCCTTTCGCGTCAGCGTCGCCGCGCCCTGCGCGCTCCGGCATTGTTCTTGCACGAGGAGGCTGCAGCCGAGGTTCAGCAAAGGCTTGCGGAGGTTAACAGAGTGTTTACGACGCCGGCTGTGGTTACGGGCTTTGCGGAATTCTGGTCGGGTGTGATTGCCGGTGCGCGGGTGCTGCCGGATGATCCGGTGCTGGCGCTGGACGAGCGCGCGCATGATCTGGTCCTGCATGCCATGGCGCTGCACTGGGCCGATGATCCGGTCGGGCAGCTTGTACAATGCCTGCGGGCGCTGCGGCCGGACGGGCTGTTCCTGGCCATCTTTCCCGGCGGGCGCAGCCTGTCGGAATTGCGCGCCTGCCTGGCCGAGGCCGAGGTCGAAACCACAGGCGGCCTTTCGCCGCGGGTGTTGCCGATGGGCGAAATCCGCGATCTGGGCGGGCTGCTGCAGCGCGCGGGCTTTGCCATGCCGGTTGCCGACAGCCTGCGCTGCGATGTCAGCTATGCCGATGTCTGGGCCCTGATGCGCGATCTGCGCGCCATGGGCGAAGGCAATGCCCTGGCTGCACGTCACCGCCGGCCGGTGCGCCCTGCGCTGTTCCGGCGCCTTGCCGAAATCTATGCTTCGGCCTATCCCGCTGCGGATGGTCGCATCCGCGCCAGTTACGAACTCATCGCGCTGACCGGCTGGGCACCGGCCGCCGGCCAGCCAAGGCCTCTGCGTCCCGGATCTGCCGTTGCACGACTGGCCGAGGCGCTTGGAACCGAGGAACGCCACCTGCCGGACACCGCCCGTCCGCGCCCCCAGCATTGATTTGCCCGGGAGAAGCCATATGTCCCCGACCGAAACCAGCCCCCCGAAGGAAGCCCAGATGCTTGATGCCAGCCAGCCAGCCCGCAGTTGCCCGCACGCCATGCTGCAACCGGGAGAAGGCCGGCTTGCCCATGCGCCGGCCGACCATCCGCCGGTGCCGGCGGCGCGCACCGGGGTTCTGCTGGCCAATCTGGGCACCCCGGACAATTACGATTACTGGTCGATGCGGCGCTATCTGAACGAATTCCTGTCCGACAAGCGGGTCATCGATTACCCCGCCTGGAAATGGCAGCCGCTTCTGCAGTTGATCATCCTGACCAAGCGGCCCTTCACCTCGGGTGCCAACTACAAGTCGATCTGGAATCACGACAAGGGCGAAAGCCCGTTGATGACCATCACCAAGGATCAGACCGCGGCGATCGCCGCCGCCATGGCCGAACGCCTGGGTGACGGGGTGATGGTGGATTTCTGCATGCGCTACGGCAATCCTTCGACCCGGTCCAAGGTGCGCGAGATGGTCGCGGCCGGGTGCGAGCGTATCCTGTTCTTTCCGCTTTATCCGCAATATGCCGGCGCTACATCCGCCACCGCCTGTGATCAGTTCTTCCGCGCCCTCATGGAAGAGAAGTGGCAGCCTTCGGTGCGTACCGTTGCGCCCTATTTCGACCATCCAGCCTATGTGGCGGCGCTGGCGCAGTCGGTCGAGCGCGCCTATGCCGGGATGGCCGAAAAGCCCGAAGTTCTGGTGGCCTCGTACCACGGGATGCCCAAGCGCTATCTGACCGAAGGCGACCCCTATCACTGCCAGTGCCAGAAGACGACGCGGCTGCTGCGCGAAAGGCTCGGCTGGTCCGAAGACAGCATCCATACCACCTTTCAGTCGGTGTTCGGGTCCGAGGAATGGCTGCGCCCCTATACCGTGGAACATGTGGCCGAACTGGCCCGCAAGGGTGTAAAGCGCCTTGCCGTGATCGCACCGGCGTTTTCGGCCGACTGCATCGAGACGCTGGAAGAGATCAACGAGGAGATCTGCGAAAGCTTCGAAGAGGCCGGCGGCGAGAGCTTTACCTACATCCCCTGCCTGAACGACGATCCGGCCCATATCACCGCCCTGTCCGAGATCATCGGCCAGAATCTGGAAGGCTGGATCACGCCGCGGCGCTGAAGCGCGCCAATCTCCGCTTCGCACCCGATGGTTTCGGCCCCGGCAAGGCGCATATGGCCGGGCCGCAAGCGCCGCTGTGCCATGGTCCGGCACCGGGCGGCACTGACGGAAACCGAATCAGCCCGCCACACCCGCCGCGCGCAGATGCGCCCACACGCGCTGTGGGGTGAAGGGCATGTCGATATGCCCGGCGCCGACCGCAGCGACAGCGTCCTGAACCGCGTTGCCCATCGCTGCCAGCGCGCCCACCGTGCCGGCCTCTCCACAGCCTTTCATGCCCAGCGGGTTGGCCGTTGACGGTACCGGAGAGAAGCTCACCGCCATGAACGGAAGATCTCCGGCGCGGGGCAGGGCATAATCCATGAAGCTTG
>SKWP01000018.1 GCA_007128865.1 Paracoccaceae bacterium | reverse complement strand
CCAGCCTTATCGGGCGATGGTGCGGTTCCAGGCATCGACCCATTCGGAGCGCTTCGCCTCGATCACCTGGGGGTCGAAGCGGATCAGCCCGGCAAGGGCCTCGGCCCCGAACGGCGTCGCCTCGGCCACCTCGCCGGTCAGCACCGCGTTCACATTCGTGGGCGCATAGCTCATTTCTTCGGCAAAACAGACCTGCGCCTCGGGCGAAATCGACCGATCGATCAGCTGAAGCGCCAGATCCTGATTCGGCCGGCCGGCGACAAGATTGGCCGTGATGTAGACGCCCGGCGTGCCCTCGGCGCCCTGATTGAAGCCGATCGGCAACCCGGCATCACGCAGCACGAAGGCGTAATCCGACGAATAGGGCGCGACCCAAGCGTCATTCTGGGCGAATTCCTGCATGATCTCGGGGGAAGTGGACACCACGATCGCGCCGCCGTCCAGCATCTCGGCCACCAGGTCGAGCCCCGGCTGAATGTCCTCGAGGCTGCCGCCGGCGACCTGGTTCATCATCAGGAAACCCTGCATGCCATAGGTATTGGACATGTCGGTCAGCACCAGGTTTTCATACCATTCCGGGTTGGCCAGCTCCGCCCAGCTGGTCGGCCCGTCGACCGCTTCGCCGTTGTAGAGAAGCCCCAGCGCCACGATGGAATAGGCCGGGCCTTCGCCGCCTTCGAGGTTGGGTCGCGCAGCCGGCACCAGCCCCTCGGCATTCGACAGGCTTGCCGGATCAATCGGCGACAGAAGGCCCTCGCGGGCAGCGACGATTTCCTGTCCGCCCGAGAAATGGATGACATCGAACTGCGGTGCATCGCGCTGCGCCCGCAGCTGCGCAAAACCGTCGGCCGAATAGGCGGTCACCACCTGAACGGTGGCACCGGTCGCCTGTTCGAACGGTGTGATGATGCACTTGCGGTGCGCCTCTTCATAGGCACCACCGAAGGAATTGATAGTCAGGGTCTGTGCCCCGGCCGCCGATGCCATCAGCAGCGCGGTCGCGGAAAGTGCAAAGGATCCTGTCTTTTTCATCGGTTGGTCTCCCCGTTTGTCAGGATGGTCAGGTCTTGGTGCCCGGCGCCGCGGACCGCGGCGACGAACCAGGGTCCGCGTCAGGTGACGCGGCCCAGCTCGATGGTCTTGATGCCTTCCTTGCGGATCAGCCGGCATTGTTCGGCAATCGCTTCGAGCCCTTCGGTCATGCGCGCGAAATAGGTGACCGGGATCCACCCGGTCGGACCGAAGGTGCGCCCGCCGTCGCCGTAGAACATGCCGATTTCCCAGAATTCGTCAGGGTCGATCTTGAAGAAGTTCTTGGGCTGGTAGAACCAGAGCATGTCACCCGGCAGGGGCTGGACGGTCTGGTTTTCGGGAGGCAGGGCCGTCGGATCGAAGTTGCGGTTCTCCTCGGGCAACCCCATCATGATCTCGGGGCCCGAAAAGATCGCGTGGCTGGCCGTCACCCGGATGGGTTTCTCGAGCGCCCCCCAGATGGCGGCGGCGGTTTGCGGCGCGTTTTCCCAGTATGGGGTCAGGATGCCGGTGACACCGGCTTCGACAAAGGTCAGGTAGAGCTTTCGGTCAGTCATCGCCGTTCCCTGTTGCAGTGCGTTCCTGCCAAGGATGAACAGCCCGGCGTGATCCGTCAAATCGCAAGCTGAAATGGACCCGATAAAGAAAATCTATCGCAGGTTCGGCCGGCGAAGACGACCCTGTTCCGCAGATCGATCAATCGCCCCTCCGGACGGGGAAATCCGGACCGGTTCAGCTGCCCGCCGACGAGGTCCGTGCATTTGCCGGTCTCAGGCGAAGCTCGGCCAGGCCCGGCAGGCTGCGTCGAAGCCGCGCCGTCAGATCGGCGCCAATGACCTCCGGGCGGGTCAGGGTATCATCCCGGGCTTCCGCGAATATCTCGATCTCGATGCCATGGTCGAAGTAATCCAGCCGAACCTGCTGAAGGGTCACGCCGGGCCAGTGTTGGGCAAGGATCGTGCAAAGACGGGCCTCGACCTCGTGGCGCAGCGGTGCGGCAGTGGCGCCATAGCCCTCTTCATGGCCGGCGGGTTCGACATGGATCACCAGCTGCCCCAGCGCGGGATGCGCCGCCAGTGCCCGTTCATGGGCGGCCTCGCTGATCCGGTGTGCCTCGGTCACGGTGATCTGCGGATCGACCAGGATGCTCACATCGGCCTGACGCTCGGCCCCGTGCCGGCGCAGCCGCAGCGCGCGCAGACCGGTGACGCCGGGACAGTCCCGCAAGGTGGCCGCCAGCGCGGCCCGCTCGGCTTCGGGTGCCTGCGCGTCCACCAGCTCGTCCACGGCCGGGCGGCCATAGTTCCATGCCACCCGCAGCAGCATTGCCGCGATCACCGCCGCCGCCAGCGGGTCGAGCAGCGGCCAGCCCAGCATACCGCCGCCGATGCCCGCCGCCGCCACCACCGATGACAGCGCATCCGAACGGTGATGCCAGGCATTGGCCATCAGCAGCCGCGATCCGGTGCGCCGCCCAACCCGCAGGGTGGCATGAAACAGCGCCTCCTTGATCAGCACCGAACCCAGCGCGGCCAGCAATGCAAGCAGCCCCGGCTGGGGCATGACCCCGCCCCCGGCCAGACGCGCGCCGGCATCCCACAGGATACCGGCCGCGGCCAGCGTCAGGGCCAGCGCCACCGCCAGGGTTGCCAGCGTCTCGAACCGGCCATGCCCCCAGGGGTGTTCCCGGTCCGGGCCGCGGGCCGAATGGCCAAGCGCCCAGAGCACCGTCACATCCGACGCCAGATCCGAGAGCGAATGCACCCCGTCGGCAACCAGCGCCGGGCTGCCCGCAACAAGTCCGATGGAAATCTTGCCGACCGCAAGCGGCAGGTTCACGGCCAGCCCGGCCCAGGCGATGCGGCGCTTGGCCCGCGCGCCGGCTGCCGGCGCGGCTGCCGTGGCCTGGGGCGGTATCTGCGGCGCTGCTGTCATGGGCACATCGTTTCGCGGTTTTCCCGAGCACGAAATCCGGCCGGGGCGGGGCCGTCAAGGCCGGCAGGGTTGTGAGCCGCGCCGCGGATGCTAGACTCGGGCGGCCGGGTTCGGGTATCAGACCGGATCGTTAGCGCTAACGCAACCCCTTTGCGGGCAGGAGCGGACAGGATGGTTTCACGGGTCATACCGGTCGATCCTTTCGATCTGGTGGTCTTCGGCGGCACCGGCGATCTTGCCCGGCGCAAGATTCTGCCCGGGCTCTACCGGCGTTTTCGTGACGGCCAGATGCCGCAGCAGGCGCGGGTCATCGCCGCGGCACGCAGCGACATGGACGAGGCCGCGTACCGCGCCGAAATCCGCGCCGCCATCGAGGAATACATCGCCCCCCGCCACCGCGATGCCGATACGCTGGACGCCTTTCTTTCGCGTGTCGGCTATTGCGCGGTCGACGCGGACGGGCAGGACGGCTGGCCCGGTCTGGCCGCGCGCATGCGTCCCGATGTGGTGCGGGCCTTCTATTTTTCGGTGGCGCCGGCCCTGTTCGGCAGTCTGGCCGAACGCCTGCACGACCATGGCATTGCCGATGCCCAAAGCCGTATCGTGGTGGAAAAGCCCTTTGGCAATGATCGCGCCTCGGCGCGGGCGCTGAACGAAACGCTCGCAGCCTATTTCGACGAGACCCAGATCTACCGGATCGATCATTACCTGGGCAAGGAAACCGTGCAGAACCTGATGGCGGTGCGCTTTGCCAACATCCTGTTCGAACCGCTGTGGAACGCGCAATTCGTCGATCATGTCCAGATCACCGTTGCCGAAACCGTTGGCGTGGGCGGACGCGGCAGCTATTACGACGGCGCCGGTGCCATGCGCGACATGGTCCAGAACCACCTGATGCAGCTTCTGTGCCTCATCGCCATGGAACCCCCGCACCGATTCGAGCCCGACGCGGTGCGCGACGAAAAGCTCAAGGTGATCCGCGCGCTCGATCCGGTGGCGCCGGGCGATATCGTGCGCGGCCAGTACGCGGCAGCGGGCGGCATGACCGGTTATCTGGAGGATGTAAGCAACCCCGCAAGCCGCACCGAAAGCTATGTCGCGCTCAGGGTCCATGTATCGAACTGGCGCTGGAAGGGCACACCCTTTTACCTGCGCACCGGCAAGCGGCTGCGGGCGCGGTCTTCCGAGATTGCCGTGACCTTCCGCGAGCCGCCGCATTCGATCTTCGGCGAGGATGCAAGCTGGCGCGAGAACGTGCTGATCATCCGGCTGCAGCCGAACGAGGGCATCAAGCTGCGGGTGATGATCAAGGAACCCGGGCCGGGCGGCATGCGGCTGGTCAACGTGCCGCTCGACATGTCCTTTGCGCAGGCGCTGGGGCCCGAAGGCGCCGACATTCCCGACGCCTATGAACGTCTGATCATGGACGTGATCCGCGGCAACCAGACGCTGTTCATGCGTGGCGACGAGGTCGAGGCCGCCTGGGCCTGGACCGATCCGGTCATTGCCGGATGGGAAAGCCGGGGCGAGCGGCCCTGCCGCTATGACGCCGGCACTTCGGGGCCGGAGGATGCGCTGATGCTGATGCACCGCGACGGCAGGCGCTGGCGCGAGATCGCGCCATGAGACTGCTGGAATACCCCGATCGCGCCCGGCTGATGCAGGCGCTTGCCAGTCGGCTGGCCGATGAATTGCGCGGCTTTCTGCGTGCCGGGCCGGGGCGGGTTAGCCTTTCGGTTCCCGGCGGCAGCACGCCGGGGCCGGTATTCGACCGGCTGGCGCACACCGATCTGGACTGGTCGCGGGTCACGGTGCTGCCCAATGACGAACGCTGGGTGCACAGGGATTCGCCGCGTTCCAACGGCCGGCTGCTGCGCGAACGCCTGCTGCGGGGCAAGGCCGCGGCGGCGCAGCTGGTCGATCTGGTCACCGACGACCCGACGCCCGAAGACGGCATCGCTGCCATTGCCGCCGCCGTCGCGCCGCATCTGCCGCTGTCGCTGCTGCTGCTGGGCATGGGGGCGGACATGCACACCGCCTCGCTGTTTCCGGGCGGCGACGGGCTGGCTGCGGCGCTGGCCCCGGATGCGCCGCCGGTCATGGCGATCCGGGCGCCGGGCGCGGAAGAACCAAGGCTGTCGCTGACCGCCCCGGTGCTGCGCGGCGCGGCATCGGTGCATCTGCTGATCACCGGTGACGACAAGCGCGCGGCGCTGCAACGCGCCGCCGGCCTGCCCCCCGATCAGGCGCCGGTCGCCTGCGTGCTCGAAAGGGCCACCGTTCACTGGGCAGCCTGAACCACCGCGGCCGGCAGCAGGGCCAGCGCATAACGAGAGAAGGCGAGAGCATGCATGACGAAACCGTAACCGGGCCGATCTGGAAGGCGCTGGCCCGGCGCCAGCGCCGGCATCGCGGGCGGTCGATCCTGTCGCTGTTCGACGATCCCGCCCGCACCATCGGCTTTGCGGTGCGACTGGACGACATGCTGTTCGACTATTCCAGGACCGCCATCGACGCGAAAACCCGCGCGCTGCTGCTGGATCTGGCCCGCGCGGCCGGGCTCGAGGCCCGGCGCGATGCGATGTTCGCCGGCGAGCCGATCAACGAAACCGAAGGCCGCGCGGTCCTGCATACCGCCCTGCGCAACCCGCAAACGCCGCCCGCGGGCAGCGGCGGCGCCGACATTGCCGCCGGAGTTCGGCAAACGCTGGATCGCATGAATGCCTTCGCCGATGCGGTGCGCGGCGGCGCCTTTGCCGCTGCCGGCGGTGTCTTTGCCGATGTGGTCAACATCGGCATCGGCGGGTCCGACCTTGGCCCGGCCATGGCGGTGCAGGCGCTGGCCCCGTATTGTGACGGGCCGCGCTGCCATTTCATCTCCAACATCGACGGCGCCCATGCGCATGACACGCTGGCAGGCCTCGATCCGACGCGAACGCTGGTGATCGTGGCCTCCAAGACATTCACCACGGTCGAGACGATGACCAATGCCGCCACGGTGCGCGACTGGATGCGCGCCGGCGGGGTATCGGACCCGGCCCGGCAGATGGTGGCGCTGTCCTCGGCCACCGCACGGGCGGCGGAATGGGGCATCCCGGCAGAACGGGTGTTCGGCTTTGCCGACTGGGTTGGCGGGCGCTATTCGGTCTGGGGGCCGATCGGGCTGTCGCTGATGCTGGCGATCGGGCCGAAGCGGTTTGCCGAATTCCTGGCCGGCGGGGCGGCGATGGACGCCCATTTCCGCACCGCGGCCCTGCCCGACAACATGCCGGTGATGCTGGCGCTTTCCGGCATCTGGCATGCGCAGGTCTGTGGCCACGCCACCCGCGCGGTGCTGCCCTATGACCAGCGCCTGGCGCGGCTGCCGGCCTATCTGCAGCAGCTGGAGATGGAATCTAACGGCAAGCGCGTGGCCATGGACGGCAGCGACCTCGTGCGCGATTCCGGCCCGGTGGTCTGGGGCGAGCCCGGCACCAACGGCCAGCACGCCTTCATGCAGCTTGTCCATCAGGGCACGCGGGTGGTGCCGTGCGAGTTTCTGGTGGCGGCGCAGGGCCATGAGCCGGCGCTTGAGCATCATCACCGGCTGCTGCTG
>SKWP01000128.1 GCA_007128865.1 Paracoccaceae bacterium | reverse complement strand
TAATCCATTGCCGACAGGATCCGATCCGGATCGGCGGTGAACCCCCGATAGGCGAAGAACATCGCCTCGATCCCCCGGCGCAGCTGATCGTCGGTGAGAAAGAGCAGATTCTCGCCGCTGCCGGGTCCGGCTCCGCCTTCGGCCATGAGTTGCTCCGGTACCAGTTTCGCTTGCCGGAAGGATTTTATGTCAGTGTTGTTGACTTTCCAAGAATCAATTGCTAGCGCTGCCGGGAAATTGCGCAACTTTACGTCCGCTTCGGCCCTAAATGCGCAACATTCGCGAAGCAGTTGAGGGGGACGGCCATGGCCGGGGCATATGACGATCGCGACGGGTTCATCTGGATGGACGGCGCCATGGTGCCATGGCGCGATGCCAAGGTGCATGTACTGAGCCATGCGCTGCACTATGCCTCGTCGGTCTTCGAGGGCGAACGCTGCTATGACGGGCGCATCTTCAAGAGCCGGGAGCATTCGGCGCGGCTGATCGAATCCGGCCGATTGCTGGACATGCCGGTGCCGGTAAGCGTGGATGCGCTCGAAGCGGCAAAGGCCGAAGTGCTGGAGGCCAACGGCCTGCGCGATGCCTATGTGCGCGCGGTGGCCTGGCGCGGTGCCGGTGAGGACATGGGCGTTGCCGCGCGCCGCAACCAGGTCCGGGTGGCCATAGCCGCCTGGGAATGGGGTGCCTATTATGGCGATGCCAAGATGCAGGGCGCCAAGCTCGATATCGCCAGGTGGAAACGCCCATCGCCCGAAACCATCCCCACGGCGGCCAAGGCCGCGGGGCTTTACATGATCTGCACCATGTCCAAGCACGCCGCCGAGGAAAAGGGCTGTTCGGATGCGCTGTTCTACGACTGGCGCGGCTATGTTGCCGAAGCGACCGGCGCCAATGTGTTCTTTGTCCGCGACGGTGAGGTTCACACACCACTGGCCGATGCGATCCTGAACGGCATCACCCGCCAGACCGTGATCGCCATGCTGCGCGACATGGGCGTGACGGTGCACGAGCGGCACATCGGCCCCGAGGAACTGGCCGGTTTCCAGCAATGCTGGCTGACCGGCACCGCGGCCGAGGTCACGCCTGTCGGCCAGATCGGCGAATACCATTTCCAGGTCGGCGACCTGACCCGCAAGGTCGCCAGCGCCTATGAGGCTCTGGTCCGGTCCTGATGCTGCTGCACGAACGCTGACCGGACCCTGACCGGCGCCTCCATCGGGATGCCTGCGAAAACGGCGGCTGGCCGGCCGCCAGATGACATCACTGCGTCAGCGCCGCCCCGGCGGCGATGGCACGATAGGCGTCGCAGCTCTGCATCAGGTCTTCGTGGCGCCCGGTGCCGGCAACGCGGCCGTGGTCGAGCACCACGATCATGTCACAATCCTGCACGGTGCTGAGCCGATGGGCAATCATCAGGATGGTCCGATCACCGCCCAGCGCCCGGATTGCGGCCATCACCTGACGCTCGGTCTCGTTGTCGAGCGCGCTGGTAGCCTCGTCAAAGACCAGAAGCGCCGGGTCGTGATAGAGCGCCCGGGCGATGCCGATGCGCTGGCGCTGTCCGCCCGAAAGCCGCACACCGCGCTCACCGACTTCGGTGGCATAGCCCTGCGGCAGCTCCTGCGCCACGAAATCATGCAGCTGCGCCATGCGCGCGGCGCGTTCCACGCGATCCGGATCGATCCTGTCATGCGGGGTCGCGAAGGCGATGTTTTCTGCCACCGTGCCGTCGCGCAGGAAGATATCCTGCGGCACATAGCCGATGGCCTGCTGCCAGGCGCGGATGTTTCCGGCCCCAAGCCGCTGCCCGTCGACGGCGATGCTGCCCGCATCGGGCGGCAGCAGGCCGAGGATCACATCGACCAGCGTCGTCTTGCCCGAACCCGTGCGCCCGACGATGCCCACCCTTGCGCCCGCCGCTATGGTCAGGGTCACATCCCGCAGGCCGGTACCGTCGGAGCCGGGATAGACATAGCCGATGGCACTCAGCTCGATGGCCCGCCGCAGCGGCATCGCAGGGGGTGCGGTTTCGGGCAGATCGGGCGCCGATGCCCCCAGGTGCAGGTCCGCCTCGATCGAAGACAGCCCGGCATCGCCAAAGCGCAGCATCGTCACGCCGCGATAGATGGCCTGCACAGCCGGCAGCAGGCGATAGCCCGCAAAGGCATAAAGCCCCACCAAGGGCAGAACCTGCCCCATCCCTTCGCCATCCGCGCCATGACGGGCCAGCAG
Organism: Paracoccaceae bacterium; assembly: GCA_007128865.1. Taxonomy (GTDB): domain Bacteria; phylum Pseudomonadota; class Alphaproteobacteria; order Rhodobacterales; family Rhodobacteraceae; genus Rhodobaculum. The sequence continues at coordinate 4,340 of SKWP01000128.1, read as the reverse complement.
CACCAGACACAGCGCGAGGATACCGCCGAAGCCGATTGCCTCGATGGTGTATTTGGGGACATGGGCGATGGTGGTCGAGGCCGCAATGCGGCGTGCCAGCGCCTCTGACGGCCGCGCGAACCGGTCCAGCACCTGCCGCTCGGCCCCTAGAAGGCGGATGCCCTTGATCCCGCCCAGCGCCTCGGTGGTGGCCTGATAGCGGGCGCGGTTGAAGGCTACGCCCTCTTCCCCGATCCGTTTCAGCCGGTTGCGGACGATGGCATAGACCAGCGCATAGGCACCGCCCAGCACCACGGCTGCCCCCAGCGCCACCGCCGGATCGACCACAACCAGCAGCCCCACCAGCGCCAGCAGCACGGTCCCGTTGGCAAGCAGCAGCAGACCGGGCCAGTAGACCGTTTCGACGACCTTCTCGGCCTCGGACAGGATGGCGCGCTGCAGGTCGCCCGAATGGCGATGCAGGAAAAAGGGATAGGGCTGGCGCAGATAGGTAGCCAGAAGCCGGGCGCCCAGACTGTGAACACGAAGCTGGATGAAGCGGTTGATGGCCAGCTCGGTCACGGTGCGCACCGCCGCCCCGACGACGATCAGGCCAAGCGCCGCGGCGCCCAGCCACATAAGGAAGGTCCGGGCATCCGGCGCACCAAGCCAGCCGTGAACCCGCGCCATGGCGGAATGCGAGCTGATCATTCCCGGATCGGCCAGCACCGCAAGAAACGGCATCACCGCCAGCACACCCAGCGTTTCGAACAGCGCCATGACCACGATCATGCCCATGACCTGCATGCCCCGCAGCCGTTCGCGGGGGGTCAGCAGGGCAATCGCCCGGCGCCAGTTCGCCCCCATCAGGCGGCCGCGCTGCTCATGGTGCGTCCCATGTCGGATGAAAGCGCCCTGCCGGCGACAGCGTGAAGATTTCGCAACCCGTCGCCGTCACGCCGACCGAATGCTCGAACTGGGCCGACAGCGACTTGTCGCGCGTCACCGCCGTCCATTCATCGGCCAGAACCTTTGTCTCGGGGCGGCCAAGGTTCACCATCGGTTCGATGGTAAAGAACATGCCCTCTTCCAGAACCGGGCCGGTTCCCGGGCGCCCGTAGTGCAGCACATTCGGCGGGGCATGGAACACCCGACCCAGCCCATGCCCGCAGAAATCGCGCACAACGCTCATGCGATGGGCCTCGACATGCCGCTGGATCGCCGCGCCGATGTCGCCAAAGGTGTTGCCGGGCCGCACCTGCGCAATGCCTTCCATCAACGCGTCATGGGTGACATCGATCAGTCGAACGGCCTTGCGGCTGGGGTTGCCGGCAACGAACATGCGGCTGGAATCGCCATACCAGCCATCCACGATCACCGTCACGTCGATGTTGAGGATATCGCCGTCGCGCAAGAGCTTCGGGCCGGGGATGCCGTGGCAGACCACATGGTTGACGCTGATGCAGCTGGCGTGGCGATAGCCGCGGTAGCCAATGGTGGCCGATCGGGCGCCCGCATCCTCGACCATCCCGCGGATCGCGTCGTCAATCGCCTCGGTGGTCTGCCCGGGAAACACCAGCACCGAGCAGGCATCGAGGATTTCCGCGGCCAGCGTGCCGGCCCGGTGCATTCCGGCAAAGTCCGCCGGTTCGTGAATGCGGATGCCGTCGCGGGTGACGCGGCCCCTGAGCTTGTCGTCCACCGATCTCTCCGTAAACCCGAATAGGGCGCTGATGGTGCGATGCATACCCATTTCCAGCCAACCTTGCCAGCCGTCAAGCCTGCGTCGGTTCGTTCACCGGCAATGGCGCGGCAAGCCAGACGCCATCCGGTGCGATCCGGGTACCGAAGGCCAGCATCTGCACCCCGGCACGGCGGGCTTCGTCAAAGGCCTGCGCATAGGCCGGGTCGATGTCGCGGGCGAGGCGGAATTCCGTACAATCGTCGCGCTGAATGACATAGAGCATGGCAGCGGCATCGCCACCCCGGACCCTGTGCGCAAGCTCCTGCAGGTGCCGGGTTCCGCGGGCGGTGACACAATCGGGAAACTCTGCCGCCGGCCCGTCGCGGCGCAAATGGACGTTCTTGACCTCCAGCCACAGCGGCGGCCCGTCGTCGCGGCCAAGCAGGAAATCGACGCGGCTTCGTTCGCCCATGCGCACCTCGGCCCGCACATGCGGCCAGCCGGCAAGCGGTGCGATGCGCCCTTCGGCCAGCGCCTCGGCCACGATGCGGTTGGGAACCGCCGTGTCGATGCCGGCCCGGTGCCGCCCGTCCGGCAGGTCTACAAGCCGCCAGCCGAAAGGCAGCTTGCGCCCCGGTGGTGCGGGCTCCAGCCAGCACCGCAAACCGGGTTCGGCAAGTCCGGTCATGGCGCCGGGGTTGGGGCAATGGCCGGTCACCGCATTGCCGTCCGTCTCAAGCACGAAGTCGGCCAGAAACCGCTTGTATCGCCGGACCAGCCTTGCAGCAACGAGAGGGGTTTGAAAGCGCATGGCGCCGGCCTATACCTTCGACGACCCCGAATACAAGCATGGCCCCGCCCCTGGGGCCCGACCGGAGCGCCCCGCATGCCCAACCCCACCGCCGCAATGCTGGTCATCGGTGATGAAATCCTTTCCGGCCGCACCCGGGATGCCAACATGCACCATCTGGCAAGAGAGCTGGCGCGCCACGGAATTGACCTGCGCGAGGTGCGAATCGTGGCCGACGACCATGATGCCATCGTTGCGGCGCTCAATGCCCTGCGCGCGGGCTTTGACCATGTCTTCACCTCTGGCGGTATCGGGCCGACCCATGATGACATTACCGCCGACGCGGTTGCCGCCGCCTTCGCCGCGCAGATCGACGTGCGCGCTGATGCCCGTGCCATCCTTGAGGCCCGATATGCCGCCAGCGGGCAGGAGCTCAACGCCGCCCGCCTGCGCATGGCCCGTATCCCGCAGGGTGCGCAGCTGATCGAGAACCCGATTTCGGGCGCACCGGGCTTCAGCATCGGCAATGTCCATGTCATGGCCGGTGTACCAAGCGTTTTCGTGGCGATGGTTGCTTCGGTTCTGCCTTCGCTGACCGGAGGCGCGCCGCTTTACAGCCAGAGCCTGCGGATCGAACGCGGCGAAGGCGACATTGCCGGGCCGCTGCGCGAACTGGCCGAGGCCAATCCGGACCTTTCCATCGGTTCCTACCCGTTCATCCGCAACGGGGTCTATGGAGCGCAGATCGTGATCCGCGGGACGGATGCGGCACGGGTCGATGCGGCGATGGTGCGGCTGGCAGGGCTGTTCCCTGCCGCCACGGCATGAAGCGGGCGCCGTGACGACCCGAACCGCAGACTGGTTTGCCGCGCTCGATGCGACCTGGCCGGCAGCGCGGCGCCGGCAGTACGGGCCATGGACGTTGCGCGAAGGGCTGGGCGGCGGACAGCGGGTTTCGGCGGCGACCCTGGACAGCGACGCTGCACCCGACAGCATCGACGGTGCCATCGCCGCGATGCGCGAAATCGGTCAAGGCCCCCTTTTCCGGATCGGTCAGCGCCCGGCCGAACAGGCGCTGGATCGCGACCTTGAAGGCCGCGGCTTCCTGCGCCGTGACGAGACAGTGATTCTTTCCGCCCGTTGCGATGCCGTGGCCGGTGATCCGCTGCCACCGATGGCCGCCTTTGCCGTGTTTCCACCGCTTCACATCCAGCGCCTTGTGTGGATGGAGGCTGGCATCGGCCCCGACCGACTTGCCGTGATGGACCGGGTTTGCCAGCCTTGTACAACCCTGCTGGGCAGGAACAACGACCGCGTAGCCGGAACCGCCTTTGTCGCCTGCGCCGGCGAAACCGCGATGCTGCATGCACTTGAGGTGCCGCCATCCAAGCGCCGGCAGGGCGTAGGCCGCCGGTTGATGCGCTTGGCAGCACACTGGGCGATGGCGCAGCAGGCAAGGGATATCGCCGTTGCGGTAACCCTGTCGAACGCTGCCGCGCTGGGCCTCTACGCCGGTCTCGGCATGGCCGAGGTCGCGCGTTACCACTACCGGCATCTCCCCGGATAAGGGATGGGCCGTACGAAACCCCTGCCGGTCGCTTTGGAAGGCGCGAGCGGGGCAATTGTTCGGCGCCCGACGAATGGTTCCCTTCTGCGCCGCGCGCCAAAGGCATGACGGGCCGCTTTGCGGGACGAATCGGCCGTTGAACGAAAGTGCGCAACACAGGGCGGCGCCAGACCGCCGGGTGGGCGCTGCAACGGCGGATACCTGGGCGCTTTATCGGGCAAGTACATCCAGCGGTTCAACGGCTTGCAAGGTTGCAGGGGCGCCCGCCCGAGGGGGCGGTCGGGCGCCGCCCGGCGGCGCTGCGCGCCTTGATTCCGGGC
>SKWP01000409.1 GCA_007128865.1 Paracoccaceae bacterium | reverse complement strand
TCGCGGCGATGCAGGTATCGCTGGCCACCCGGGGCGCCACCGGCCCCGACGCGACCGAGCGTTTTGCCCTTCATGCGCGGCTCGCCGATGTCATCCGCGCGCTGGTCAACGATCAGGTGCTGGCCGAGGCAATCAGCGCAATCCACTGGCGCGTCCTGCGCGTGATCTGCCACGCTGACGCCGCCGGGCTGGACGGGCACAACCGGGCGATGCGGTTGCTGATGGCCGCGTTGATGGAGGCCGAGACCGCCACCACCGCCCTCGGGCACACGGCTGCATTCTTCGCCGGTCTCGATCCCGCGGCCGGCAACCCCCCGGGCAATTGAGAACCGAGCCGGAGGGCGTAGCCTGAGTGCAGGAACAGGTCCAAGACGGCGTGCGCCTCGAATATGCGTTTGCGGTCGGCTTGGCGAACCGGGCGCTTCCGGAAGGAAGGACCACATTTCTGCCGGGCCGCCACGCAGCCGAGAGGGCCGTTCTGGAAACCGATCACCCCGATACGAGGGGTACCTTTGCACGCCGGCTCACGATCACCCCCCCTGAGGCCCGCATGACCGCGAGCCAGGCGCTGCCAGCGCGGTCGCGGGCGGCGAGATTGATGCGGGCTTCGGGTAGCGGATCGGGGGGCGTGGCGCGGCCGGGCAGGACCATGGGCTCTGGCAGGTCGACCCTGACGGTCGCGCGGTCGATGCGGCGCGCGTGGGAACAGGCCGATCCGTCCGTGCTGATCCTGGAGCCGACGTCATCGTTACCCGGCAGCAGCGATCAGGGCACGTGCCGCCAACCAGGCCCGCGTCAGATCGGAACCTCCAGTTCCACCAGCGGGCCGTATTGCTGGCACCCGAGGATGTCCCAGTCACCGGGGCTGCCGTTGGGTGCCGGACGGTAGAGCGTGAACTTGATTGCGTTGGCCACGTCGAAACACACGAAATGCGACATCTGCGACCGGCTGATCCCGAACAGCTTGCAGATGCTTTCATCGGTGATGGCGCCGCTGGAGATGACCTTGTCGTAGGTGTCCCGATCGCGAAAGATGATGTCGAAGGTTACCTGATCCACGCCCGCATTCTTGCTGCGTACCGCAACGGTCAGTTCGTCGAGACGTGCCATCTTCACACTCCTGCCTCTGTCATGGTGGTCGGGAACAGCTGCATGTCTTCACGCACCCGCATCACGTGGTTGACGCTCCACGTGTAGCCCGGGATGTATTTCAACGGCAGCTTGCTGGTCGCCGAAGCACCCGAGGTGCCCTTTACCCCCGGCAGCCGTGCAAGAAAAAACATGCGCACCGCAAGGTCGGTGATCTTTGCGGCCAGGGCATCGTCGCGGTGCAGCGTTTCCACCACCACGGCGACCTCGTGCGGCTCGCGATGGCGCAACGGCTCGCGTTCCTTCAGGATGCCGTCGCGGCCGAAGACGTGATAGTGCAGTTCATAGTTCTCGTCGGGAAACCGCTTGCGGATGGCGCTGCGGCTCCATTCTATGGCCGCATCGACGTTGCGTATCACATGCGGGTCGCGAATCGCGGCGATGCCGAGATAGCGTTCGCCCAGCTTGCGCACCCCTTCGAGCTTGACGGTCGGCACGTCCCAGGGTTCGAACCGGGCGCCGGTAATCCGACAGACGCGGTCGGTTGCCTGTTCGTAGCGGCATTCGCGCATGTCGAGCGTGCCTTCGGCGGTGTATTCGAAATACGGCGTTTCGCGTTCATACATCGAATGCGCGGCGGCCGAGGCAACGGTGCAGCGCTGGTCGGGGTGGTAGGGGGTGATGCGGATGTCGTCATGGGTGATGGTGCCGATCACCGCCTCCTTGCCCATGAAGGGCTCGGCCACAAGCGAGGCGCATTCGATCATCTTGCCCATGTGAAAGGCCAGCGCCGGCGGAAAGCCGGCGTGGATGCAGGGCGCGGCAGTGAAATTGGCATCGCCGCAGCGCCCCGCCACGATCACGTCTGCGCCCTGGTCAAGCAGTTCGAGAAACGGCGCATTGCCGGCCACGGCGACGATGCGTGTGGCGGCGCGGGCTTCTTCGGCCGTCAGGTCGGAAAACTGGCCCAGGCCCCGGATCGCGCGGCCGGCCTCGATCTCGGCGGCAAGGAAATCGCCGGTGATCTCGGAGTGGAAGGACCCGATGCGGAACTTCGGGATCCGGTGTTCGGCGGCGATTTCCTGCAGCAGTCGGACGGTGTTGTCCACGCCTTCGTTGCTGCCGCTGTCGCCGGCCGAGCCGATGATCAGCGGGATGCCCCGCTTGCGGCTTTCGACAAGAAACAACTCCAGCTCCTCGCGGATGAAGTGGCCAAGCTCCATGTTCTCGCCCAGATAGACCGGGCCGGGATCGGCGCTGCCGCCATCGGCAACAAGATAGTCGGGCAACGTGTCGATCGCGGCCATGAAGCTTTCGATGCCGCTTGGTGCCGTGCCGAGGTGGCCGGTCGAGATCATCACGCGCAGTTGGTCCCGATTGCTGGGATTCATGGTTCGCTCCTGGGGTTGGTCTGGACTGGCGCAGCGGCCGGGGCGTCGGCGACCCGCGTCGGGGCCGGCGTCGTGGTTCGGCCACGCAGATAGGCGAAGCCAAGCAACCCGGCCGCAAGTATGCCACCGGGGATCGAATAATCGGGGTCGGGCACAAACAGCAGCATCCCCGCAACCAGATGCAGCGCCCGTGAAACAATGCCGATTCGGTCAAGCAGGTAGCCGGCAAAACCGGCCGCCAGAAATACAACGCCGACCAGTGCGGTCAAACTGGCGACCACCACTTCCAAGGGTTCGGCCCGCCCGATCAAGGCCGGATTCACCACAAAGGCGAAGGGGACAATGAAGGCCACGATGCCCAGCCGCATGCCGACGAAAGCCGTCCTTATCCAGTTGCCACCCGAGATGTTGGCCGCGATCACGCAGGCAGTGCATGTGGGCGGCGTCACCGCACCGAGGATCGCCCAGTAGATCAGGAACAGATGCACCGCGATCGGGTCGAGACCAATGCGCACCAGCGCCGGGGCGATCAGCGCCGCCGACAGGATGTAGGTGGCTGATACCGGCAGCGGCGCGCCCAGGATCAGGGGCACGATCGCAGCCACCGCCAGCGCACCGAGGATATTGTTGCCCCCCAACGCGATGATGACGCCGCTGACCTTTGGCGCCACGCCGGTCATGCCCAGCAGGCTGGCGAATATGGCGATGGCTATCAGGATCGGGGCGATCCTGGCGGCCGAGGCGCCGCCTTCGGCCAGCCCGTCCATCAGCTTGCGCGCGCGCTCGAACATGCCCCGCGGCGACAGGTCTGCGAGAAGGAACAGCACCACGACGGTAAGGCATGCATAGAACCCCGCGCGGGTCAGGCTGTAGCCGGAAAACAGCAGGTGCAGCAGCACCGCCACCGGCAGGATCACCGGCGCCAGCCGTCGCCAGGTCAGCACATCGCGGGCCTTCGGGAGCTCGGCTGCCGGGATCGGCGAAAGCCCCCTGCGACAGGCCTCGAAGTGCACCCCGGCAAGCAGACTGATGTAGAACAGGGCCGCCGGAATGGCCGCATACAGGATGATCGAGGAATATGGCACATTCAGGAAATCGGCCATGATGAAGGCGGCCAGGCCCATGATCGGCGGCGTTACCCCGCCCCCGGCCGATGCCATCGCCTCGACCCCGCCGGCAAAGTTGCGGTTATAGCCAAGCCGGGTCATCATCGGGATCGTGTAGTTGCCGGTGACCGCGACATTGGCCACCGAACTGCCCGACATCATCCCGAACAGCGCGCTGGAGACAACGCCAACCTTGGCCGGCCCGCCACGGAATCGCCCGGCCGCCAGAAGCGCAAGGTCCATGAATGTCTGTCCACCGCCGCTGGCCTTCAACAGCGCGCCGAACAGGATGAACATCATGATGAAGGTGGCAGATGCCCCGGTCAGCGATCCGTAGATGCCGGATGTCGAATAATAGAGGCTTTCCAGCACATAGGAGAGCGGAAAGCCGGGATGCGCCCAGCGTCCCGGCATGAACGCGCCGGCGAAGACATAGCCGAAGGTCATCACCACAATCACGGGAATCGCCCATCCCGTGGATCGCCGCGCGGCTTCCAGCACCACCAGAACCAGCACCCCGCCCAACACGAGGTCGATCATGTCCGGACGGCGCCGGTAGGTCAGGATGTCCTGCCAGTGCAGGACGATGATCAGGTTGGCCGCCACCAGCGGAATCATCAGTGCCGCATCGGCTGCCAGTCCGCGCCAGCCGGTGCTGCCGCGAACGAACGGCACCGCCAGCAGCGTCACCCCCACGGCCGCCATCACGTGCAGCGCCCGCAACTGCATGTCGAACAACCCGGCCCATGGCGGCACGATCAACTGGAACAACGCAAACGCCAATCCGGCGATGTAGACGAGGCTGGTGCGTGGCGATGCCCGCATCTTTGGCGCTCCGGCTGATCGGTGAAGTGGCGCAGGGCCAGGGCCGGCCCCGCGCAAGGTTCTGGTCGGTCAGTTCGCGGCAACGTATTCCGGCGGGATCAGCCGTTCGGGCACTTCGATGCCGTTCTCGATCGCGTACTGCACAACCCCGGCATGCAGGTACAATCCGGCGATATCGGGAATCTGCGAGATCACGTCATTGATCGGATGAACGCTGGCCGCAGCGGGAAAGCTCTCGCCGATCGTGCCCCAGCCTTCGACCACGGCCACCGCCATGCTGTAACCGATGTCCTGCGACAGGTTGGCGCTGGACATCACCATCACGGGCGAGCTCATCTCCATCATCGGACCGGCGTCCGGCAAATCGCGGATCCCGCCGGCCGGCGTGGCGATGAAGGTGTTCAGCTGGTCCTCTGCCTGGATCTTCGCCGCCTCTTCGGCCGAAAAACCGATCACCGTCAGGGGCGTGCTGAAATGTACCGCCTGCATGGCCGGGTCGAAGCGGTCATTGGGGCTGCCCTTTACCACGGCAGACACCCGCCTTTCGGCCAGTCGCGAATTTGCATCCTCAAGCGCGGCCGGGATCATGACGATACCGGTGCCCAGCAGCTCGTTCGCGCCGATCATGCGGTCCATGTCGCGGGTTCCGGGTGTCCCCGGAATGACGGTCTTGCCGGCAAGGTCCGACCACTGCGATATGCCGGCCGCTGCAGCCTCGTCCTGGCGGACATAGATGCGGGTGACGTTGATGTTGCGCATGAACATCAGCCGCGGCCCATCCCAGGCGCCGTCTGTTTCAAAGGCGCCTGTGCCGGTTGTCACCGCGTTGACCACCGCCGGGCTGCCGCTGACCGAGAAATCCACCACATTCTGACGCATCAGCCGGGCGTGATCGAAACCGCCGCCGCCTTCCACCGTGGTGACGTTGAGACCGTTGTCGGCATCCGAGATCACCGCCGCAATGGCGACCGCAAAGGGATAAACCCCCGAGGACGACGATACGCTGCCCAGGGCAAGATTGCGTTCCTGAGCCTGCGCACCTGTCGCGACAAGCGCGATTGTCGCGCAGGACAAGAGGGCTCGGGCTATCCCGGTCCGATTTGGCCGTATGGCATCTTTCATGACACTACTCCCTGAGTGTGGCTGGTCCTGAACAGTCCCTGCCGCTCCACCAGCTCTTCGAAGCGTTGCAGGGCCATCAGCGTGCGTTCGGGCCGGTCGGCCGCGATCTCGGACATCAGCGTCGCGATCAGGATCAGCGGCGCGCTGTGAAAGGCGATGAAGGACGAGGATTCCACCGGCGCGAACAGCGTCACATCGCCGCGAAACGGGGAAAACGGGCTGTCGGTAATGACCAGCAGCCGCTTGCCGGTTCGGGCCGCAAACGCCATCACGGCGCCGAGTTCGGCAAGGTAGCGGGGAAACCCGATCACCACCGCACAGCCGGTCGGATCGAGCCGATCAACCTGTTCGTAGGTGTGGGAGTCGACGCTCAGCGACCGATCGGCAGGCAGGCCGGCCTTGGTCAGGGCAAACCACATGTGATTGGCCAGCGACGCACTGCTGCGACTGCCGATCACCACCACGCGCGATGCGTCCGAGACCATGCGCACGGCTGCGGCAAGCGTGGCCGGGTCGTGGTGATCCTGAAGCGCGGCGATGTTTTCCATCTCCTGCCGGATCGCGGGGCTGAGCACGCTTTCGGTGGCAGCGTCAGCCTTGTGCGCCCTGCGAAAGCGGTCCGGCCCGCGAAGCTCTGCACGAAGGCCTCGGCGCAGTTCGCGTTGAAGGCCGTTGTAGCCCGCGAAGCCCAGCTCCTTTGCAAAGCGGACGATGGTCGCAGGGCTGACGCCGGTCTGTTCGGCCAGCTCGGTCACCGTCGACACGGCCATCGACTGGCGATCCTGCAGGGCGAACTCAACCAAACGCTTCTGGTTGCGGGTCAGGCCCGGCAACCGGCTGCGCATGAGGTCAAAGACGTCCTGTTGCTGAGTCATGATGCCCCTGAAAACGACATGATTCGTTTCATCATGATTAATTATGAAAAAAGTCATGTCAATGGCCCGACGCCATCAGCCAGGGCTCCGAACTCATGTGACGGTGACAAGGGTCGAATTTTCTGAATCTGTGCGGCTGCCTTGCCATGGAGCCGCTGATGACCCTTTCGAGCGAAAACCTCCCCCGCAGATCGCGCCT
>SKWP01000038.1 GCA_007128865.1 Paracoccaceae bacterium | reverse complement strand
GCGGGGCCGAAGGTTTCGCCCAAAAGGTGATGCAGGGCCATGCCTTCGTCGCTCCCAATTCCGCGGACCCCGGCCCAAAGGTGCAGTGCCCTAAGCGACAAAGGCAGTTCCAACAAATGCAAGGTCACGGCAGCACCCCTTCGCATACCCGGCGGCTGCCGCCGTGCAAACCGCTTATCCAGTTGCGCAGGTCGGGCAGGTCGTGACCGGGTTCATCACCGGTCATCGGCCATTGCGCGCGGCCGGGCAAGGCGAGCGCTGCAAGAGCGGCGCGTGCATCCGCGCCTTCGACCCATCCGGCGAACAGCGGGGTTGAGGGCAGGCAAGGCTTGCGACCGATGAACAGCGGCCGTGCCGGGCGGTCCAGCGCGGCTGCAAGAGCATCGAGGTCCGGGCCTTCGCCGGGTGCGAGCCGCAGCACAACCCGGCAATCGTGATCGGCCAGGTAATCACGGCGGCGGCGGTGAGGGGTGTCATAGGTTGCACCCGCGCGTTCGTCGGGGCGTCCCCAGGTTGTCCACCCGCGGTCGTTCGCCGCCAGCTTGGCGTTCTGGGTGTCGGTCAGCAGTCGGCCCTCATGGGCGATCAGGGCGCCGAACTCCAGCCGGCCTTGCAAGGCCTGGTGAGCGGCACTTTCCTCGCGCCGCCAACCAAGTGCATTTGCAAATAGTCCCGTCAGCGCAGAGGCCGATGGAAAGTCCCGCGTCGGCCCAACCTGGTCGATCGCGACACCGCCAAAGGCCATCAGCGGCGCGGTGAGCCGCAGGTGAAGCCAGCGCTGCGTCATGCCACAGGCCCGGCCAGTTGCGAGGGCAGACCGCGGGCAAAGGCGGCAAGGTCGGCCAGTGCGCCGCGTTCGGCGCCGGGGATTTCCACATTGGCCAGCGTCATCACGCGCCGCGCCTCGCCGGTGGCATAGGCCGCATCCAATGCTGCGAGATGCTCGGCCAGCCTGCCGACCGCCACGCCGGTACTGGCCGTACAAGGCGTGCGAAACGCCTCGGCCAACGACCGGGGCTGGCGGTCGCCCGCCTCGACAAGCAGGAAGGAAGCGCGGGAATAGGGCGCGGTCGAGCCGAGTTTCGCCCCCGGCGACACTTCGGCAATCAGGTAAAGCAGGTTGTGCAGCACATCCCCAGCCAACCGGGCATCGCCCCCGAGATTGCGTAGTAGGCCGGGCAGGTCCACCACGACATATCCGTAGAACAGGCCTGAAGTCAGTTCGGTTTCCTGGATTGTATCGGCGCCGGTATCCTCGTCGCGTGCAAGGTCATCTGCGGCGATGAAATAGTCGCTCTCTGCCTCCTCTGCATGGACGGTGAAGGCATGGGCGACATGCACGGGCGCTTCGATGTTGGCCTTGGGGTCCGAGGTTACCATCCGCCCGAAAAGCGCCGCGGTCAGACCACCGGGCAAGACCGCGCCGTCGCTCATCGCCTTCAGGTTGGCCTTGCCCGCCTTGGCCCAGGCCTCTGCCGCCGCCTTGGCAGCCTTGGCATCGCCTGCGGCCTCGGCCACCAGCTGCCGTGCGGTTTCGATCAGGAAATCCACCTCGACCTGCCCCAACAACAGGGTCTGACGCGATTTCTTGTCCACGCCCTTGTCACCATAGACGGCCTTGAGCAGAACTTCGCGGATGGCCTTGATGACTTCGGGGTCAACGCCTGCCGACCAGTCGCCGAACACCTTGCGGTCAATCACCTCGCGCGAGCGGAAAGCCGCATCGGCGCCATCAATTGTATGCAGCCCGTGCGGGTCATCCGCCTTTCGCCAGTGCCGTTTGAGACACTGCGATGACACGCGCGTCCGCAGCGCGCCGCCATAGGGCAGCCGCTTGGCCAGGCCCGAGTCGTCACGGTTCAACAAGGCGGCGGTATAGGGCGCCAGAAAATGGATTTGCAGGAAGCGCGGATCAGGCATCTTGGGTGTCCTCGTCTTTCACATGGTCGAGCTGGTGATAATAGCTGCGGGCTAGGCGGCCAGTGTCGTCGGGCCAAAGGATGGCGCGTGCCAGATCGACCACATCCAGCCCTCCGCCCTTACGCGCCAACATGCGGATGGCGCGTTCGATCGCGTCGTCGCGCGCGGGTCCGCGAGCGGCCAGCAGGCGGGCAAAGCGTGCCTCGCTCAGGCCCGCATCGGCCAGGGCAGAGCCAATGGTGCGGTCGGGGTCGTGGATGGAGGTGTCCCGGCTGGCAGGTGTCATCAGCGCGACCAGCCGGGTATACAGCATCCAGTCGCCCTCCTGCCTCTGCGTTATGCCCAGCCGCGCCACCTGCCGCCAGAACAGGGCCGACCCGGCATTGCCCATCCGCCGCGCCTCGGCCTTGTCGCCGGGGTCGGCGGATGCCAGAGCGGCAGCAATCGCTACCGCCCGGCGCGCGGTTCCACTTTCAGGCTTCGACATGCGTATCCTCCGCTGCTTTTTCCGGCATCGCCCGCGCCAACCCGTATTCCAGCGCCTGCCGCCCCCGCGCCTCGGCCCGTGGCCGCATCAGGGAGGAACAGGGCATAGCCGGCAGCGCCCGGTCGAACTCGTCCCGTGCGATACGCGCAAGTTGTTTCAGAAACGCGCGGCGGATGGGCGTGAAGCCTGCATCCGATGTCGCGGACATGCGTGTCCAGAGTTCGGGGAAGAACATCATGTCTGCTTGCCGCCTCAGCGCCTTTCGCGCGTGCAAGCTTCTGTTGTAGTGTTCTGACTTGACCTTCTCCCGCACACCGCCAGCCGCCACGATGACCAGCCCGTTGCGCAAGGCCAGATCGACCGCAGCGATATCCACCAGAACACCGGGCGCGATTGCCTTTGGCCTTTCGCCAAACAACTCGCGCACCATCGCCAAAGGCACCGGCACCATGCGTGACTTGAAGCCGTCGGTCTTGGAGTTGCCTCGGGCAAAGGCCTCAGCCACCAGCAGCATCGGGCCTCTAGCATCCCTCGCTTGACGGTCGGCAAGTGGGGGGACCGCCCACTCGGGCGGGGACTTGAACAACAGCCGGAACAGCAGTTCATGCGTCCAATCCTGATCGCTCAGCGTCAGGCTCTTGCCTTCGGACAAATGAACGGGTGCCCACGGGTCGCCGAGATTTCCCTTGACTTCCTTGCCGGCGATCCGCGCAGCCTTCGAGGTGCTGCGCGCGGCTTCGATGCGTCCGTCAACGCTCGTCAGCTGGATGCGCCGGCAGACCTCGATGAACAGCGGGTCCAGCGCAGACAGGTCCAGCGACTGCCCTTCCGGCCAAGGCTCCTGCCAGATCAGCGCCTTGCCAGCGATTCCTGTTCGACCGTCGAGTAGGCAGGCGACATCGCGCGACCACCAGCCGGAAGGATCGATCTGGGTCGACGCCCCTCGCGTCGGGGCAAGCCCAAGAAGCACACGTGACGACGACCCACCGTTCATCCGAGCGATGCCGTAGTTCCCGGCCCCCCCAAACCCCTCCATCGTCTGCAAGCTGACCAGCGCAAAAATCCAGTCCTGCGGCGCGGCCTGCCGTGCGATCTCGCGCTTCACATCGTGGTTGCGCGAGGTGATCAGCATGTCGAGCGCATCGGGTGTTGCAACGCCCGACCATTTCAGCCCGCCCGGATCAGCCGGTTGCAGAAAGGCCGGGCGCGTGCGGTCCAGGCCGATCAGGTGCCAAGGCTCGTCCTCCGGGTAGCCGGGCGTCAGGGCGCGCAGCGCCGCGCGCCAGGTCTCCTCGTCCTGCGGCAGGCCGCGGTGCCCGGCGGCGTCCAGAGCCAGAACCGAAAGCTGCACTAGAAACATGTGCCAGGCCGGGCGTTGATGGGGGCGCAGGGCGGGGAAGCCCTGCATCTCGCCCCGCGCCATGGCGGCCAAGAGGCCCGGCAAGCTGAACCAGCCTGCATCGGTCTGGATCAGCGGCTCTCGCAACAGGTCAAGCGTCATTGCCCCCTCCGTATTGCAGTCCCATGGGACCGTAACGCATCACCCTGTCAGATACTGTCACCCTGATGGGTGGCCCGGGATCGACCTGTGCAATTTCCTCGCCGGTCAGGCCCTGTGACCAATGCGCGGGCAGCGCGAGGCGATGCACAGGGGCACCGAAGGCCCCGATCGTGCCGACCGGCAGGTCCATGATCACGCCTTCCTCGCCCAGACGGGTGCGAATCTTCTCGTCATCGGGAAAGCAGTGAACGTTTCCGTCACCGTCGATGAAGGGCTTTGTCCGGTCGAGTGTCACCAGGTCCGCCGTCCGCATCTCGGCCAGGGCCCTGCCCACCACACGCTGGCGATAGGCCGTCCAGCCATGGGCGGCGGCCAGCGGTTCCAGCGCCTGCGGATGGGTTGCTGCCTCGACCAGCGCGCGGTTCATCGCCGGGATGTGCCAGACGGGCTGTGCCACGATCTGATCGAGCGTCGCCTGCAACCCCGGTACATCGACATAGACGCCTGACAGGCTGGGCCCGTCCGGATAGGCGCCTAGCCCGTTCTCGGCCCTCCGCGTCAGCGGGTCCAGCCCGCCCGCGGGGCAAAGGACGATGGCGCGCGCCTGCGCGAACCCCTCGGGTCGCGGGCGCCGGTGCCGGTGAAGCCGCCCGATGCGCTGCAGCAGCACGTCCATCGGGCAGAGGTCGGTGATCAGCAGGTCGGCGCACAGGTCCAGCGACTGTTCCAGCGTCTGCGTCCCGATGATGATGCGCCCGCCCATGGCGCTGTCCTTGCCGATGGCCTCCTCGACCGCACGGTCCAGCAGCGCCCGGTCCTCGGCGGCAAAGCGGCTGTGGTGCAGGGTCGCGATACTGCCTACCGACAGCAGCATCCCGCCCGCCACACCCGCACAGGCACTGAACGTCTCCTGCGCACGCAACACGGTGTTGCGGATCACCAGCACCCGGGCACCCTGCCCGGCCGCCTTCATAGCCAGCTCCGCAGCCGCAGCGCCTGTCCAGCCTGAGTGCGCCAGCACCTGCACAGCCTTGTCCCCGTCGGGATCGGCCGGAACCGGATGCAGGCCCTGGGAGGTCCAGACTGCCGGATACGGCAGCGCCGCATCCCGGCTCAGGTCTGCGGGCGGCTCGTTCCGCCACCTGCGCCTCGCCGCCGCGCCCAAGGTCGCCGACATCAACAGCGCATGCCCGCCGAGGTCCAGATGCGCCTGCACCATCGATCGCTGGGTTTCAGTCATGTAGGGGTCCGAGGCGTGAACCTCGTCCACCACCAGCAAGGCCCTTGACAGGCTGGCCCCGCGCAGATGGGCGAACTTCACCTGCAAGCCGCCAAGCGCCACCTGATCAACCGTGCCAACTGCTACACGCGCCGCCAGATAGCGGGCCGAGTGCTCGGCGGCCCACCGATTCGGAGCTGTCGTGCCATCATCCCACAGAACGCGGAAATCGGGCAGGCGCTTACCCTTGGCCTCGCCCGCGACGGCCTGGCCGGGAATGGCCAGAACGGCCTCGGGCGGGGCGTTGAACATCCGGTGAAGGGCATCGTTGATCCGCTGGTGCAGTTGCCGCGCAGCAGCGCGGGTCGGCACGGCGAAATAGAGGGCATCCACTTCTCCGGCCGCCAGAAGGGTAGCGAACCGCCACAGCGCGGCTTCGGTCTTGCCTGCACCGGTTTCCGCCTCCAGCAGGATCAGTCGCTCGTCGGGGGGCAGTGCGCCCACTGCCGCCTGCGCCGGACGCGGGTTCTCATGGCCTGAGATCAACGCCCAGCATGGTGGACCCCTCAGCGCAGGACTGCGACCCAGCCCGATCTCCTCGATGCGGTCTCGGGCGCGCTTCTGCGCCGTCTGCCAATAGTCCAAGCGAAACTCCGGCTCGAAGGGAAAGGCCTGCCTATCTGATCCGACCCAATCTGCAAGGGTCAGAAGCCCGCAGAAGAAATGCAGGAATCGCGGAACGGGTTCAGGTACGGCGGCATCAGCAATCTCGGGAATCCAGGCCATTATGGCCGTTCCGATCTTTCTTTCTTCGTGCTGCCAGTCATAGAAGGGCAACACGGGAAAAGCCTGCTCAGCCACACCGTCGGCCGGTTCGGGGACCGGACGGCCATGATGAGCCAAGAAAGCGGCCAGCCATTCGCGAAGTCCCGGCCAGCGCGCAAGATGCGTCACAGCGCCGGCCAGCGCATCCTGGCGCGGCAATCGTGTCCACAACCACCCGCATTCAAGATGTCCCCGCAGCCTCAGGCCGTGACCTGTCGGCCAAGCCTTGGCCTGAAACCCGGGCGCAAGCTTTCCGACGTCGTGCAGAAGGGCAAGCGCGGCAAGGCAGCGCTTTTCCGGCTCGCTCACTGGCCGGCCAAGTGCCGCCGAGGCGCGCGCAGCCCAAATCGGTTGGTCCAGAAGCGCAAGGAGTACTGCCGCAACATCAGCCGAATGATGCGCAAGGTGATGGGTCTCGTCAGGCCCGGTAGCGGCCTTGCCCCACGCGCTGAGAGAATTTGTGTGAAAGTTAGATGCAACCATTGAATTGCGCGAAATGTATGTCTGTCACAGACTGGACCTCTCGGGTTGTAAGATCACATTGCCAGTACTCTAGGTGTTTGATCCCGGATGATCACATTTCCCCTCGGCGATCTGCTCTCTTCATGGCAAGATCGGTGCTGAGGGACATTCGGGACGGGGCACGGGCATGCTGATCCATCTTCACAAGCAGG
>SKWP01000291.1 GCA_007128865.1 Paracoccaceae bacterium | reverse complement strand
TGTGCCATCGGCGGCCAGCATCGCGTGCGCCGTGGCCAGAACCTCGGGTCTGGTCACGGGCGTTCCCATCAGCGAACGCCGCCCCTTGAAATCAAACAGCGGATCCACCGCAACGGTTCGGGCGGCATCCAGACCGTGGGCCACCGCGCAGGCAGTGGCATCCTCGCCCAGTGGCGTGACCAGCAGGATTGAATCGGCTGCCGGCTCCCTGCCGCGGTCGATGGTGCCGCCGGCCGCCTCGACAATACCCGCAAGGGCGCTGGCGGCAGCGGGCAGCGCCGGATCGATCCAGAAGCTTCCGCCCGAAAAGGCGGGCGCCGGCGCCTCGTCGGGCACCTGCTGCTTGCCGGCCTCATAGCGATAATGGCCCTGCCCGGTCTTGCGGCCCAGCAGGCCGGCCTGCTGGCGCTGCCCCATCAGGATGGCGGGGCGAAAACGCGGCTCGTGGTAGGATTGTTCGTAGATCTCGACCGAAGCCGGGTGCGTGACGTCAAGCGCGGTCAGATCCATGAGCTCGAACGGCCCCATGCGGAAGCCGGCAGCCTCGCGCATGATCCGGTCCACGGTGACGAAATCCGCCACCCCTTCGGAAACCAGATGCGTTGCCTCCAGCGTATAGCCGCGCCCGACCTGGTTGACCAGAAACCCCGGCGCATCGGCAACCCGCACCGGTGTGCGCGTCATCCGCCGCCCGAGGGCCATGAGAAAATCGCACACCGCCGGATCGGTGCGCACCCCGGCAATCACCTCGACCAGCGGCATCAGCGGCACCGGGTTGAAGAAGTGAAACCCCGCCACCCGCTCGGGCCGCGTGCATTCGGCGGCAATACGCGTGATCGACAGCGACGAGGTGTTGGACGCCACCACCGCATCCTCGGCGACGACTGCCTCGATCTCGGCAAATATCCGCCGCTTAAGGTCGATGCTTTCGGTCACCGCCTCGATGACGACATCGGCCGCACCCAGCTGGGCGATGCTGTCTGCCGGGGTCAGCCGCGCCTTGGCCTCAGCGGCGGCGGCAGCCTCCATGCGGCCCTTGGAAACCGCCCGGTCGAACATGCCGCCGATGAAGTCCAGGGCCTCGGCCACCGCCTCGGGGCGGGCATCGCACAGCAGCACGCGGCAGCCGCCGGCGGCTGCCACCTGGGCAATGCCGCGCCCCATGGCGCCGGCACCGACAACCCCAACGATCAGATCCCTTGAATTCGCATCACGCATGCCGGTCAGTCCCCCTTGAAGGCGGGTTTGCGTTTCTCGATGAAGGCCGCCATGCCCTCGCGCTTGTCGCCGGTGTCGAACAGTGTGTCGAAGGCACGCCGTTCCAGCATCAGGCCGGCCTGCAGCGAACAATCGGCACCGGCCAGGGCAACCTCCTTGATGCGCCGGGCCGCCAGCGGCGGCAGCGATGCGATCCGCCCGGCAATGGCCAACGCCCGCGGCAGAACCTCGTCGTCGGCAACGACCTCGCTGGCAAGGCCGATCTCGAAGGCCTCGCGCCCGGTCAGTGCCTCACCGGTCAACAGCAGCTTCATCGCGCGAAACTTGCCCAATGCCCGCATCAGGCGCTGCGTTCCGCCGCCGCCCGGCATGATGCCGACCGTGATCTCGGGCTGGCCGAGCCGCGCGCCTTCGCCGGCAACGATGATGTCGGCGTGCATTGCCAGCTCGCAGCCGCCGCCCAGCGCAAACCCCCTGACAGCGGCGACCACCGGAACCGGGCAATCGGCGATGACCGACCACATCCGCAGGACTTCCAGACGCGTCACCGCGTTGGTTCCCAGGGTGGCCATTTCCTTCAGGTCGGCGCCGGCCATGAAGGCGCGCTCGTCCCCGGTGATCACGATGCATCGCGGCAGCGGCGCCACCGAAAGTGCCGCGAACTGATCGGTCAGCGCCCGGCGAAGGTCGCTGTTGAGCGCGTTGCGGGCCTCCGGGCGATTGATGCGCAAAAGCACCACCCCTTCCGAGGGCGCTTCCCTCAACACAAGATCGCTCATTCCACCTCCCCCGGTTGTGCCTGCCCACCCGACTGGCGCAGGAACCCTGCGGTGCTGCGGCGTCATGGGCACAGAATTGATCCTAATATTGGGAAAACCTAAAGACAAGAGAAATTCAGGATGGACAAGCCGCCCTGCCGCCCCCTACCCTTCCCGATGGTCAGGGGCATTGCCTGGCCCCGACCACTTGGAGCCGAAGGAACCCCACCGGTGAGCGCCGACATCCTCCACAGCAGCCCCGGCAAGCTGTATCTGCATGTGACAAACCTGATCCGGGGGCGCCTGCAGTCGGGCGAATGGGCACCCGGCGAAAAGCTGCCGACAATCTCGGAGCTTGCCGCCGAATTCGGCGTTGCGACGGTGACGGTCCGGCAGGCCATCGCAATTCTCGAAACCGAAGGCCGCCTGCGCCGTCAACAGGGCGTGGGAACCTTTGCGACAACCGGCCCGGCCGGCGGGGTGCGGTTCTCGGTCGGGCTCGACTGGCCGTCGCTGCTCGACATGGTGACCCGCACGGTGCCGCGGCTGATCCGCAAGCAGGCCGACGCACCCCTGCCCCTGCGCGACCTCGAAGGCCGCAAGGCTGCACCTTCCTACCAGTTCCTGAAACGCGTCAACGCACTCGATGGCCTCGATTGTCTGGTGACCGACGCCTATATCGACCGCCGGATCTATGACCGGATGCCCGAACGCTTCGACAGCGAAACCATCGTGCCGCTGATCGAATCGATGCCCGGCGTCACCATAGCGGAGTGCCGCCAGATCCTGACCATCGGACAGGCCGATATCGAGACGGCGCAGCTGCTGGACATTCCGGTCAACACGCCGATGGGCGATATCCGGCGCATCCTTGTCGCCCCCGACGGCACGATCCTTTACCTCAACGACGTCAGCTATCGCGGCGACATGGTGCGCTTCGAGATCGCACTGGTCCCGGATGCCGCTGCGCGCAAACGCCCCCCGGCGCAGGAGACCGAATCATGACAGACGAACCGGCGGTGATCTACGCAGAGACCGAGGGAATCGCGGAAATCTGCATCAATCAACCGCGGCGGCGCAATGCGCTGGACGCCGAAGGGGTGGCAGCGCTGGCCGATGCCTGGCGGCGATTCGAGTCGGGCACCGCAAGGGTCGCGGTACTGACCGGGGGCGCGGGCAACTTCTGTGCCGGTCTCGATCTGGTGGCCGTGCCCGATGCGGCCCCGGCCGTGCCGGGCATCGGTGCGCAGGTCTCAAAGCCGGTGATCGCGGCGGTTGACGGCCCGGCCGTGGGGCTGGGCCTGGCCCTGGTGATGCAGGCCGATCTCTGCGTCGCCTCGGATCGTTCGGTGTTTCGCTATCCCGAAGGCCGGGTCGGCTATACCGGCGGGCTGATTGCCGCGCTTGCCACCCGCATTCCGGCCAAGATCGCCATGGAGATCCTGCTGCTGGGCGAGGCGGTAAGCCCCGAACGGGCACGCGAGGCCGGGCTGATCAACGCGGTTCTGCCACCCGATGAGGTCTTGCCGCGCGCCCGCGCCATGGCCGCCACCATCGCCGGCATGGCGCCGCTGGTGATCGACGGCCTGCGCGCCGAGATTGCGGCAACAATGCCGGCCTCGCCCGCCCAGCTTGCCGGCCAGTTCCGCGCCCGCATGGCCGGAATAGCCGCCAGCCATGACCGGCAGGAAGGGCTTGCCGCGTTTCGCGAACGGCGCGCGCCCAGGTTCGAGGGCCGTTGAACGGCCCGCCCCCGGCACGCGGTTGGGCCGGGTTCAGCCTTCCATGACCGCGTCGCCGTCGTCCGCAGCGCTCATCCCCAGGTCGAGCCCGTGGGCGGCGCGAATGCGGTCCTCGATCTCGCGGGCGACGGCTTCGTTGGCCTTCAGGAAGGTCTTGGCATTCTCGCGCCCCTGCCCGATGCGTTCGTCACCATAGGAAAACCACGACCCCGACTTCTCGACCACACCGGCCTTCACGCCCAGATCCAGCAGCTCCCCGGTCTTTGAAATCCCCTCGCCGTACATGATGTCGAATTCCACCTGCTTGAACGGCGGTGCGACCTTGTTCTTGACGACCTTGACGCGCGTGCTGTTGCCGACAACCTCGTCACGGTCCTTGATCGCCCCGATGCGGCGGATATCGAGCCGGACGCTGGAATAGAACTTGAGCGCATTGCCGCCGGTCGTGGTTTCGGGCGATCCGAACATCACCCCGATCTTCATGCGAATCTGGTTGATGAAGATCACCATGCAGTTGGAGCGCGAGATCGAACCGGTCAGCTTGCGCATTGCCTGGCTCATCAGGCGCGCATGCACGCCGACATTGGAATCGCCCATGTCGCCCTCGAGCTCTGCCCGCGGCGTGAGCGCGGCGACCGAATCGACCACCACCATGGAAACCGCGCCCGAGCGTACCAGCGTATCCACGATCTCGAGCGCCTGCTCGCCGGTATCGGGCTGCGAGATCAGCAGATCGTCGAGATTGACGCCAAGCTTGCGCGCATATTGCGGGTCAAGCGCATGTTCGGCATCGACAAAGGCGCAGATGCCGCCCTTCTTCTGCTCTTCGGCCACCACATGCAGGGTCAGCGTGGTCTTGCCCGAGCTTTCCGGGCCGTAGATCTCGATGATCCGCCCTTTCGGCAAGCCGCCGATACCCAGGGCGATGTCGAGCCCCAGCGAGCCGGTCGAGGTGGCCTCGATCTCGGCGACCGGGTTATCGGCGCCCATGCGCATGATCGAGCCCTTGCCGAACTGCCGTTCGATCTGGGCCAGCGCGCTTTCCAGCGCCTTCTGCCTGTCGTTGCCGCGCTTGTCCGTCATGTCGAGCAGGTTCGCAATTGCCATTTTCCTCGCCCCTTGTTGCACAGCCGCTGCCCGCCGGCAACGCGCGATATGTTCCTGACCTGTTCCAGCATGTGTACGGCACGAAACGGGAACATTTCAACCGGAATTTTCACTGTTCACCCTGCGACGGCATGGTTAAGGAACAGTTTATGGAAACGGACGGGCCAGATCAGGGTGCAGCGGCACCGGAACCCGGGCGGGCGGACCGGCTGGCGCCGGGCCTGCGCCGGGTGCTGGCACCCAACCCCTCGCCGATGACGCTGCACGGCACCAACAGCTACATCATCGGCGAAGGCCGTGTCGCGGTGATCGATCCCGGCCCCGAAAGCCCTGCCCATCTGGACGCGCTGCGCGCTGCACTGGCGCCGGGCGAAACGGTCAGCCATGTCATCGTCACCCACAGCCATCGTGATCATGCGCCCCTTGCCCGGCCTCTGGCCCGAGCCTTCGGCGCGCCGGTGCTGGCCTTCGGGGCCTCGGACGAAGGGCGCAGCCCGGTGATGGTGGCGCTGGCCCTGTCCGCGGGACTGGGCGGCGGCGAGGGCGTGGCCGAAGGGTTCCGGCCCGACGAAAGGCTGCCGGACGGTGCCGAACTGTCCGGCGACGGCTGGACGCTGCGGGCACTGCACACACCCGGCCACATGGGCAACCATCTGTGCCTGCAGTGGGGCAAGGCCATCTTCAGCGGCGATCACGTGATGGGCTGGGCCAGCAGCCTGGTGTCCCCCCCGGACGGCGACATGGGCCGCTACATGGAATCGCTCGACCGGCTCGATGCCGCCGGCGCGCATATCCTCTATCCCGGCCACGGCCCGGCGGTGGCGGACCCCGCGCGCCGCATCGCCGCGCTGCGCGATCACCGCCGCATGCGCGAAGCCCAGATCCTCGCCACCCTCGCAGGCGAAGGCCCGGCAACCAGCGGCGCAATCGCCCGCGCGATCTATCACGAGATACCGCCCGGCATGATGGCCGCCGCCGAACGCAACGTGCTTGCCCATCTGATCGATCTTTGCGAACGCGGCCGCGTGCTGCACGACAGCCCCCACGGCCCGACCGCCCGCTATCGCCCCGGCTGACGCCACAAGGCCGAAAACCGGCGCCCCCCGATGCGAAATCCGCGCAAACCCTCTGGACGCCCCGCGCCGGTCTTGCTAATGCACCCCCCGGTGATCCGGCGTAGCTCAGTGGTAGAGCAGTTGACTGTTAATCAATTGGTCGTAGGTTCGATCCCTACCGCCGGAGCCATAATCCCGCAGTGTGCAGGCATGTATTGAAAGCCGCGCCGGATCAGTGCATCCGGACCTGAGGTGCGGGTGTCGGGCTGAATGCCGACGGCACCTGCGTGCTCGATACCGAATGGCCAGAAGGATTGGCCGAAGGCCCGTCACAACCCGGACACAGGGGCACGCTTCCGCCCGCGCGGCAGGGATGCGCGCTTTCGGCAAAAGGCCGTGGCCCGAGATCGAGCGGTCTTCTGGCCGGAAACCGGATACATGCGCATGGTCCGGCATGTGTCCGGCATCCGGTGGGCAAGTCGGGGTTGAAAGGGCCGGCGGCCTGAACCCGCCGCACCCGCAGCCGCTGGCTGCCTGATCGCCCCGGCGCCGGACCATACGATTTCGTGTGTAACAAACCCCGGCCCGGGCGCATAAGGACTGGTATCGGCAATCAACCTCAGAGGCCCGACCGTCCATGAACAGGTACCTGTTATCGACAGCCGCCGCGGCGCTGTCCGTTTCGCCGCTGTTTGCGGAAACGCCCGACCCTTCCGACTGGGAAGCCGTGCTGCAGGCTGCCCACGGGCAGACTG
>SKWP01000408.1 GCA_007128865.1 Paracoccaceae bacterium | reverse complement strand
GCATCGAAGCCTATGGCGGCCAGTCTGGTGGTCATCATCGCCCCTCTGTGCCGTTGTCGCCGGAAACGACCCGGTCACGCCCCTTTTCTCGGGGTGCCCGGACGTTATATGATCCCCCGCACCATCCGCAATCGACAGTGACCGAGAACCTGCCAGTGATACCCGACACCCGCATGATGTCCGACAGGGACGACAAGCGCGACAGCGGCACGTCGGTCATCACCAAGGCGCGCACCCGCACCCAGCGGCCTCCGCTCTACAAGGTCTTGCTGCTGAACGACGACTATACGCCGATGGAGTTCGTCGTGCATGTGCTGGAACGGTTCTTCGGGATGAGTCATGCACAGGCTTTCGACCTGATGCTGACGGTCCACAAGCGCGGTGTCGCCGTGGTGGGCGTTTTCAGCTTCGAGGTGGCCGAAACCAAGGTCGCGCAGGTGATGGACTTTGCCCGCCGCCACCAGCACCCGCTGCAATGCACGATGGAAAAGGAATAGGGTGGCTGCGCCACCCCGACCCGACATTCCGGGGCATGCACACCAAAGGGGCATGAAGCCGTGACCGTTCAATCGCCGCGCGACGCGCGGCTCAGACTGGCGTTTTCTGGCGCCCTGCAGGGTATCGCCGCGGTGGGCCCGGTGGCCGTGTTCCGCCCCGATGCCGGCGACCGGCTGGATGCCATCGCGGCAGCAAGGCTGCACATCCATACCGGCTGGCGCCCTGCCTTCGATGCCTTTGCCGCGCGCGGCCTGCCGGTTGAACGGGCGCCACGGACCGGGGCGCCGGCCCATGTCGCGGCGCTGGTCTGCGTGCCCCGGTCGCGCGACATGGCGCAGGGTCTGATCGCCGCCGCCTGTTGCTGCACACAGGGGCCGGTTCTGGTGGACGGGCAGAAAACCGACGGCATCGACGCCATCCTGCGCGCCTGCAAGGCGCGTGTCGCGGTCGCCGGGCCGGTGATCAAGGGCCATGGCAAGCTGTTTGCGATCGATGCCGCCGAGGGGCGCGCGGCGCTGGCAGACTGGCTGCCGCAGCCCAAACGCGTCGCAGGCGGCTTTGAGACCCTGCCGGGGGTCTTTTCTGCCGATGGCCCCGATCCGGGCTCGATGCTGCTGGCGGCGGCATTGCCGGGGCGCCTGCCGCCGCGGATTGCCGATCTTGGCGCCGGATGGGGCTGGCTCGCGGCCGAGGTGCTGCGGCGCGAAGGCGTCGAAGAGGTGCATCTGGTCGAGGCCGAGGCCGACGCGCTGGACTGTGCGCGGCGCAATGTCACCGATCCCCGCGCCGTCTTTCACTGGGCCGATGCGCGCAGCTTTCATGCCGCCGCCGGGTTTGATGCGGTGGTGATGAACCCGCCCTTTCATCCCGCAAGACGCCCGGACCCCGAGCTTGGCCGCGCCTTCGTTGCCGCTGCGGCCCGTCTGCTGCACCCTTCCGGCGTGCTCTGGATGGTGGCCAACAGGCATCTTCCCTATGCCGATGCGTTGAACGATGCATTTGCGGATGTACGCGAATTGCCCGGTTCATCAGGCGCTTACCGGCTGACGCAGGCATCCCGCCCGCGCAGCCGGCCCAGCGTCGCCGGAAAGGGCGCATCAGCGGTTCAGCCTGCGCGCAGGAAGCGCTAGGATGCCGGTTCCGGAATCAGCGCGCGGGGCCGCATGAGCTTTTCCATCCAGCACAGGACCGCCATCGTCACCGGCGCGGCCAACGGCATCGGGCTGGCCATCGGCCGGCATTTCCTGGACCGGGGCGCCAATGTGGTGTTTGCCGATGCCGACGAGTCGCGCCTGGAGGCCGAGATCGGCGCCGAGGCCCGCAAGGACGATCACGCCCGCATGTTCGTCGGCGACCTGCGCGAGCGTCTGACCATCGCCAATCTGCTGTCCACCACCATCGACGCCTTCGACCGCATCGACATTCTGGTGAACGCGGCGCGCGAATGCGCGGCCTCCGACCCTCTCGCACCCGAGGATGGCACCGTACAGCGGATGCTCGACCAGAACCTGTTCACCAGTCTGCGGCTGAGCCAGGCGGTGGCGCGGCGGATGCTGGCGCAGGCCGAGGAAGACGAGGAAGGACGCGCCAGCAACGGATCGATCGTGAACCTTTCGTCGATTGCGGCACGAAGGACGCGACCGCAGATGATGGCCTATTCGATCGCCACCGCGGCGCTTGACCAGATGACACGGTCACTGGCCGTTGCGCTTGCACCCAATCGCATCAGGGTCAACGCAGTGGCCTTTGGCAGCGTGATGAGCGCAAGCCTTCAGGAACAGCTGCGCGACAACGCCGATGCCCGGCAGGAAATCCGGTCCTGCACGCCCATGGGCCGCATCGGCAGCGCCACCGACCTTGTCGAGACGGTGCAATACCTGGCCTCGGACGCATCGGCCTTCATGACCGGGCAGATCCTGACGATGGACGGCGGCAGGACGCTGATCGACCCGGTTGCGAATCCCGCGCATTGATACCCGCGCGGTTGTCGGCCGCCTCAGCGGCGCAGCCGGTTCAGCAGTTCGAGCGATACATACCCGTCCGGTGTCAGCCCGGCCGCAACCTGGAAACGGCGCACCGCATCCACGGTGGCCGGGCCGATGCGCCCGTCCACCCCGCCGGTGTCATAGCCGCGCGCGACCAGCAGCCGCTGCAGCTCCAGACGCTCGTCGCTGGTCAGCGGCCGGTCGCCGCGCGGCCAGCTGGCCACGAAAGGCCCGCCCCCGCGCAGCCGGTCGGCCAGATGCCCGACCGCGATCACATAGGCATCGGAATTGTTGTACCGCTTGATGGTCCGGAAGTTGTCGAAGGCCAGCAGCGCCGGCCCCTGCGCCCCGGCCGGGAACATCAGGGCCGCATTTCCCTGCGCCGGCAGCGACACGGCCCCTGCCGCCCGCACCCCAAGTGCCCGCCATTCGCCGACGCTACGCCTCTGGGCGGCAAGGCGGCTGTCGAAACCCGCCGGAAGCCGCACCTCGACAGCCCAGGGCTGGCCCCGGGTCCAGCCGTGGCGTGCCAGATAGGCCGCAGTCGAGGCAAGCGCATCGGTGGGATCTTCCGACCAGATATCGCGCCGGCCATCGCCGCGAAAGTCAACCGCATAGGCAAGATAGCTGGTCGGGATGAACTGCGTGTGCCCCATGGCACCGGCCCATGACCCGACCATGCCTTCGGGCGCCACATCGCCCGACTGGATGATTCGCAGCGCCCCGATAAGCTGGCTTTCGAAGAATGCGGCACGGCGCCCTTCGTGGGCCAGCGTCGCCAGGGCGCTGATGATCGGCGTGTTGCCGCGGATGGCACCGTATGAGCTTTCCAGCCCCCAGACCGCCACCACGATTTCCTTTTCGACCCCAAAACGCGCCTCGATTTCTTCCAGCACCCGCCCATGGTCGCGCAGCGCCGCGCGGCCGTTGGCGATGCGGGTATCCGATACCGCCCCATCGAGGTACTGCCAGATCGGCCGGGTGAATTCGGCCTGGGCCCGGTCGCGGCGGATGACATCCTCCAGATAGCGGACGTCGCGAAAGGAACGGTCGAATGTCTGCGGGGTGATGCCGGCCGCCAGCGCACGCGGGCGAAAGCCGCTGATCCATGCCTCGAAACCGGGGGCTCGGGTCACCTGCACCGCCTCCTGTGGGGCCGCGGCGCGGCGCGCCTCGGGAATGGGGGAGCGTTCGGGCGCGTTCGCGCCAAGGCAGCCGGGCAGCAGCATCAACGAGATACCCGAGGCCGCGAGGGTCTTGCGCATGTTTCACCTGCTCGTGGTCGTTGTTCTGGTTGCGCCCATGATACCCGTTTCGGCCCGGCGCACAAAGGCCCCGGCTTCGTGCCCGGCGGCCGGTTGCCGTTCAGCCCGGCCGCGCATGCCGGTCCGGGTGGGCGGCGGCAAAGGCCGGCACCTCGGCCAGACGCCCGGCCACTGCAGTGATCTGCCGCAGGTCGGAAATGTCGAGCCCCCAGCGCCCGGCATTGAATACCTGCGGCACCAGGCAGATGTCGGCCAGACCCGGCCTGTCCCCATGGCAGAAGGGGCCGGTGGCCGGATCGTCCAGCATCCTTTCCAGCGCTTCCAGACCGCGGCGCATGTTGGCCCGAACCCAGTCCGCCTGGCTGAGCGTGCCGTTCGATGCCGCCTCGGCCTGTCCTGCGATGCGCGGGGTGCAGACGGGATGGATTTCCATCGCAACAGCATGGGCAAGGGCGCGGACCCTTGCGCGCCCGGGCGCATCATCGGGCAGAAAGCCCGCGTTGCGGGTTTCATCGATGTATTCCAGAATCGCCAGCGACTGGGTGAAACGGTGGCCATCGATTTCGATCACCGGCACCAGCCCCTGCGGATTGATCGCCATATAACCGGGCGCCCGCTGGGCGCCTTCGATCAGGTTGACCTCGAGAGGCTGCCAGTCAAGCCCGGCCAGCCCGAGCCCGATGCGCACCCGATAGGCCGCGGACGAGCGCCAGAAATCGTAAAGCGTGATGGTCATGCGGTAACACCCCTTGGCTGTGAACGGTCGATAGCGGCCTGCGCGACGGGCGAAGGCCCCGCGACAGGGG
The DNA here is from genome assembly GCA_007128865.1 of Paracoccaceae bacterium. Taxonomy (GTDB): domain Bacteria; phylum Pseudomonadota; class Alphaproteobacteria; order Rhodobacterales; family Rhodobacteraceae; genus Rhodobaculum. The sequence goes on along the minus strand of SKWP01000408.1, from coordinate 16,405 downwards.
CAGAACTGCACGGGACAGCCCGCAAGGCAAGCCCACCCTTCAGGCGCATCGCGCAGACACGGCGCCGGCCGATGGCCCCACGGTTGAAAGCCCCCCGTACCGCATGACATACTGCGTCCGCAGGCGGAACCGAACGGTGGGCAGGGGGCAGAAGATGACACGCACAAGGCCGCTACTGGCAATCATCGGTGCAGGTGCCGCGGCGCTTGCCGGCTGCGCCCCGGAAGAGCGGGTGCCATCCGGCCACGCCCTTTACGGGCAGCACTGCGCCGCATGTCACGGCGCCGACGGCCGCGGCGATGCCCAGGTCGCACGGGCTCTGGCGGTGGAGATGCCGGACCTCGGCACGCTCAGCGCAAGGGCGGGCGGCACCTTTCCGCTGGTCGCCGTGATGTCGAAGGTCGATGGCTATGCCCGCGGCGTCGGTGGCGGCGGCAGCCAGATGCCCGAGCTTGGCCATCTGCTCGACGGCCCGCTTGTCCGGGTCGATACCGGCGACGGCCGGATGACGCCGACGCCGGCCAAGCTGGTCGCCATCGCCGAATACCTTCGGACCCTGCAACGCTGATACGGTGACGCAGGAAGGGAAGGACGGGGCGAATACCCCTCGCACCGCGGGCGAACCTCGCCTATAACGCCGCCGCACCTGATCCCTGCTGCGGAGCCGACCCGATGACCGGACAGCTTTCCCCGATCGACCGGGCCAAGTATGCCGCCGCGCGCCGCGCGGTCGATTTCGTCGAGGACGGCATGTGCGTGGGGCTGGGCACCGGATCGACGGCGGCCTGGATGGTGCGCTGCCTGGGCGAACTGGTGCGCGAGGACGGCCTGCGGATCACCGGCGTGCCCACATCGCGCCGCACCGCCGATCTGGCCCGTCAGGTGGGGGTGCCGCTGACCACGCTGGAAGATGTCAAATGGCTGGACCTGACCATTGACGGGACCGACGAATTCGACGCCGACCTGACCCTGATCAAGGGCGGCGGCGGCGCGCTGCTGCAGGAAAAGATCGTTGCCGCAGCCTCCGACCAGATGATCGTGATCGCCGACAAGGCCAAGGAGGTCGCCACGCTCGGCGCCTTTCCGCTGCCGGTCGAGGTGATTCCCTTCGGCTGGCAGACCACCCGCGCCCTGATCGAGGAAACGCTCGCCGGGCTCGATGTCATGGGCCATGACGCAGCACTGCGCATGAACGGCGACAAGCCCTTCTATACCGACGAAGGCAACGTGATCCTCGACCTTGCCTTGCGCAGCATCGGCAACCCGCGGCAGCTTTCGCTGGTGCTCAACCAGATCCCCGGCGTGGTGGAAAACGGGCTGTTCATCGACCTGTGCGACATCGTGGTGATCGGCCATGGCGACGGGCGGGTGGAACTGCGCGACATCGGCGCCGGAACCGTCGAACACGACCGCGTGGATTTCGCCGAGGGCGAAAACCTGTTCCGCGACATCATGGACTGACCGCGGCAGGACGCGAAAACAGGAAAGGACCGCATGGCTTTCGACTGCGATCTCTTCGTCATCGGTGGCGGCTCGGGCGGGGTGCGGGCGGCACGCATGGCCGCCGGGCATGGCGCCACTGTGGCACTGGCCGAGGAATACCGCATGGGCGGAACCTGCGTGATCCGCGGATGCGTGCCCAAGAAGCTGATGGTCTTCGCCTCGGCCTTCCCGCAGGCCTTTGCCGATGCGCGCGCCTATGGCTGGCCGGTAACCGCCGGGGCCCTTGACTGGCCCGCCTTCCGGACCCGCCTGCATGCTGAACTGACCCGGCTCGAAGGCGCCTACCGCGCCAATCTCGAAAGGTCCGGGGTGCGCATCCATGATTGCCGCGCCACGATCGAGGACGCCCACACCCTGCGCCTTGCCGATGGCAGCCGGGTCCGGGCGCGGCATATCCTGATCGCCACCGGCGGCCGGCCGCATGTGCCCGAAGCCTGGGCCGACCTGCCGGTGATGACATCGAACGATGTCTTCCTGATGGAGTCGCTGCCCGGCTCGGCACTGGTGGTCGGCGGCGGCTTCATCGCCTGCGAGATGGCGGGCATCCTGCGTGGTCTGGGCGTGAAGGTCACGCAGATCTACCGCGGCCCGACGATCCTGCGCGGTTTCGACGACGAGACATGCCGCCACCTGCAGGATGAACTGGTCGCCGACGGGCTCGACCTGCGCCTGAACACCGATATCGCGTCGATGCAGCCCGAGGGCGGGGGCATGCGCGTGCGGCTCACCGACGGGTCCGAGCTGGTTGCTGACCGGGTGCTGATGGCCACCGGGCGGCGGCCCAACACCGAGGGGCTCGGGCTGGAGGCGATCGGGCTTGCCCCCGGGCCGGGCGGCGAGGTTCCGGTGGATGAATGGTCGCAGACGGCGGTACCATCGGTCTATGCCGTGGGCGATGTTACCGACCGGGTGAACCTGACACCGGTGGCGATCCGCGAGGGCCATGCCTTTGCCGATACCGTCTTCGGCGGCCGGCCGGTCAGGCCCGAGCACGATCTTGTTGCCGCGGCGGTCTTTACCCGGCCCGAACTGGCGACCGTGGGCCTGTCCGAGGAAGCCGCCCGCGCCCGCGAAGCCGTTGACATTTACGCGACCCGCTTCCGTCCGATGCATTCGGCCTTTGCCGGCCGGCCCGGGCGTGCCATGATGAAGCTGGTGGTCGCGAGGGCATCCCGGCGGGTGCTCGGCTGTCATATCGTTGCCGATCAGGCCGGCGAGATGATCCAGCTTGCGGCTGTGGCGCTTCGGATGGGTGCCACGAAAGAGGATTTCGACCGCACCGTTGCGGTGCACCCGACCATGGCAGAGGAACTGGTAACCATGCGCGAACCGGTGCGGTCGGAATGACAGGCGCACTTGATTCTTGCGCCCGAGAGAACATGTACGGAACACAATCGGCGAAAATCGGAAGGAGTTGCTGATGTCCAATACCGGCGGACCCTGGGGTGGTCGCGGCACCGGCGGACGGGGAAGCGGCGACGGGCGGGGCGGCGGTGGTCGCGGCTCCGGCGGTCGCGGACCCGGCGAAGGCCCGCAGATCCCTGAAATCGAGGAAATCGTGAAGAAGGGCCAGGAACAGTTGCGCGTGCTCATGGGCGGGCGCGGCGGCGGCGGCTCCGGATCGGGCGGCGGCGAAGGCGGCGGCGGGTTTTCGCGCCGCGGCGTCATGCTGGGCGGTCTGGCGCTGGTCGTGATGTGGCTGTTTGCGTCGTTCTACACCGTCAAGCCCGAAGAACGCTCGGTCGAACTGATGTTCGGCAGCTACTACAGCACCGGCAACCCGGGCCTCAACTTCGCGCCCTGGCCGGTGGTCACGCACGAGATCGTGCAGGTGACCGGTGAGCGGGTTACCGACGTGGGTACCGGGCGCACCGGGCTGCTCGACTCGGGCCTGATGCTGACCCGCGACGAGGCGGTGGTGGACATCGAATTCCAGGTGGTCTGGAACGTCTCCGACCCCTCGGCCTTCCTGTTCAACCTCGCCAACCCGCAGGAAACCGTGCGCGCGGTGGCCGAATCGGCGATGCGTGACATCATCGCCCGGTCCGAACTGTCGCCGATCCTCAACCGCGACCGGGGCGCCATTGCCGCCGATCTGCGGCAGGCGGCGCAAGGCACGCTCGACAGCTACGAAGCCGGGATCAACATCATCCGCGTCAACTTCGACAAGGCCGACCCGCCGCGCGAGGTGATCGACAGCTTCCGCGAGGTTCAGGCCGCCCGGCAGGAACGCGACCGTCTGGAACGCCAGGCAGACGCCTATGCCAACCGGGTCCTGGCCCAAGCGCGCGGCGAGGCTGCGCAGGTTCTCGAAGAGGCCGAAGCCTATCGCGCCGAGGTGATCAACAATGCCGAGGGCGAGGCGAGCCGGTTCATCTCGGTCTGGGAAGAATACGTCAAGGCGCCTGAAGTCACGCGGCGGCGGATGTATCTCGAGACCATGGAGCGGGTGCTGGGCAGCATCGACATGGTGATCCTTGACGGGGTCAGCGGTGAGGATGCCGGCGGTTCGGGAGTGGTGCCTTACCTGCCGCTCAATGAACTGCGCCGCGCCCCGAGGAGCAACTGATGAAAAAGACAGCCTTTATCATTCCGGTTCTCGTGCTCGCGGTGGCCGGGATCCTTTCGGCGCTGTTCGTTGTCGACGAACGCGAAAACGTGCTGGTGCTGCAGTTCGGCCAGGTCAAGCAGGTGCGGACCGACCCGGGCCTTGGCGTCAAGCTGCCGGTGGTTCAGGAAGTGGTGCGCTACGACGCGCGCATCCTCGGCCTGCAATCGCAGCCGCTGGAAATCACCCCGCTCGATGACCGGCGGCTGGTTGTCGATGCCTTCATGCGCTGGCGCATCACCGATGTGGTGCGCTTCCGCGAGGCCGTCGGGATCGAGGGCGTGCGCGCCGCTCAGGGCCGGCTTGAGCGTATCCTGAACGCTGCCATCCGCGAGGTTCTGGGTTCGGTGCCCTCGGGCGCGGTGCTGTCCGAGGATCGTACCGGGCTGATGAACCGCATCCGTGATCTGGCCCGGCGCGAGGCCGCGACCCTGGGCGTGCAGGTCATCGACGTGCGGTTGACCCGCACCGACCTGCCCGAGCAGAACCTTGCCGCGACCTTCGCCCGGATGCGCGCCGAACGCGAACGTGAGGCCGCTGACGAGATCGCGCGCGGCAACGAGGCCGCGCAGCGGGTGCGCGCGCTGGCCGACCGGACGGTGGTTGAGCTTGTCTCGTCCGCCCGCCGCGACAGCGAGATCATCCGCGGCGAGGCCGACGCCGAACGCAACGCCATCTATGCCGAGGCTTTCGGCCGTGATCCGGAGTTCTTCTCGTTCACGCGTTCGCTGGTGTCCTACGAGCGGGCGATGCGGCAGGAGAACACCTCGATGGTGCTGCGCCCGGACAGCGAGTTCTTCAACTATCTGCGCACCGACGGCGGGCTGAGGCGCGATCTGGTGCCGCAACTGCCGGCGGCCGCCGGCGGCGGTGCAGCGGGCGGAGAGCCTTCGGACGTGCCGAGCAACTGAGCCGGCATGAATGAGCTGGATCCTGCTTGCAATCGGGCTGGTGCTTGTTGTGGAGGGGCTGGTGTTCGCACTGGCCCCTTCGCGCCTTGAGGAATTGCTTGCGCTCGTTTCCCGCATGCCGGTCGATACGCGCCGGCTGATCGGGCTGGCGGCGCTGGCGACCGGTGTGGCGCTGATTGCGCTGGCGCGCATGCTGGGGCTGGGCTGAGCCGCCCGGCGCTCGCATCGCATCACGTCTGATTGAGGCGCAAGCCACGGCTTTGCGTTGTGCGCCAAGGCTCCTATGTTGCACCGAAACGGCATCAGGCCCCCGTCGGGGTGCAGCGCCGCCATCAAACGGAGGACCCCCCATGTTCACGAGCGTGAGTGCGAAGCCTGCGACGGCCATTGCGGCGCCGCGCGCCAGGGCGCTGGACAGCCGGTTGCGGTTGTCGTTTCACATGCTTTGGGCTCTGGTCGCGGTTCTGGTTCTTGCGCTGGCACAACCGGCGCCGGCCCAGGGCGTACCGGGCAGCTTTGCCGATCTGGCCGAACGGGTCAGCCCCGCGGTCGTCAACATTACCACCTCGACGACCGTTGCCGCCAACACCCGCGACGGCGGGCCGCGTCTGCCCGAAGGCAGCCCGTTCGAGGAATTCTTCCGCGACTTCTTCGACCGTCAGCAACCCGGCCCGCAACAGCGCCAGCGCCGCAGCCAGGCACTCGGCTCGGGCTTCGTGATTTCCGACGACGGCTATATCGTCACCAACAATCATGTCATCGAAGGCGCCGACGAGATCCGGGTAGAGTTCTTTTCGGGGCTGGAACTGACCGCGCAACTGATCGGCACCGACCCGCTGACCGATCTTGCGCTGCTCAAGGTCGAACATGGCAGCCCCCTGCCCCATGTGCCCTGGGGCAACAGCGAAACCGCCCGTGTCGGCGACTGGGTGATTGCCGTGGGCAACCCGCTGGGCCAGGGCTTTTCGGTTTCGGCCGGCATCATCTCGGCAAAGGGGCGGGCGCTGCAGGGCAGCTATGACGACTACATCCAGACCGATGCAGCCATCAACCGCGGCAACTCGGGCGGCCCGCTGTTCAACATGGACGGCGAGGTGATCGGCGTGAATACCGCCATCCTTTCGCCCACCGGCGGGTCCATCGGTATCGGCTTTGCGATGTCTTCGGCGGTTGCCATCCGCGTGGTCGAACAGTTGCGCGATTTCGGCGAAACCCGTCGCGGCTGGCTGGGTGTGCGCATTCAGGACGTCACCCCCGAGATTGCCGAGGCCATCGGGCTGGACCGGCCGCGCGGTGCGCTGGTCACCGACGTACCCGAAGGCCCGGCGCTGGAGGCCGGTGTGGAGGCCGGCGACGTGATCCTCGGCTTTGACGGCAAGGACGTTGCCGATACCCGCGATCTTGTCCGCCGTGTGGGCGAGGCCGCAGAGGGGCGGCAGGTGGCGCTGGCAATCTTCCGCGACGGTGCCGAAATCGAACTGGGCGTGGTGCTCGGGCGCCGGGAAGCGGCCGAAGGCACCGCGCGCCCGCCGGCCAGCCAGGCCGAACCGCGCGAGGCCGAGATCCTCGGGCTGCGGATGGGCGTGCCGACCGAAGAAGAGCGCGAAACCCTCGGCCTTGCGCCGGGCTTCGAAGGGCTGGTCATCCGCGATGTCGATCCGGTCAGCGAGGCCTATGAGAAGGGGCTGCGCGCCGGCGACGTGATCACCGAAGCCGGGCAGCGTCCGGTGACAAGCCTTGCCGATTTCGAGGCCCGCATCGAAGAGGCCCGCGATGCCGGCCGGAGATCGCTTCTGCTGCTTGTAAGGCGTGCCGGCGAACCGCGCTTTGTCGCGATCGGCATCGGCGACTGATCGCCATGCCCCGCACCCGCGGACCAGGGGTCTTGCGGGTGCGGGCTGTCCTGCATGGAAAAACTTTGACTCGCGCTTCCCCTCGGCCGTATCCTGTGCGGCATAGCTGACAGGGGAGGCCCCCATGCGACGATCGCTTTTCGCCCTGCCGCTGGCCGTGGCGGCAGCTATGCCTTTCACCAACACCCCGGCACAGGCGCAGGCGGCCTATACGGCCGAGCAGGTGGTTGAGTTCATGGTAAACTCCGCCAACCTCGGTGCCACCCGCGCCATCTGCATCGGAACCGCGCAGGAATGCGCCGTCGAACCGCCACCGGGGCTCGACATGATGGTGAACTTTCCGCTCGATTCGGCCGAACTGACGGGCGAGGCCCGCCAGAGCCTCGCTGTCTTTGCGCAGGCGCTTCAGGATGAGCGGCTTCGGATCGCCAGCTTTGTCGTCGAGGGCCATACCGATGCCATCGGCGCCGCAACCTACAACATGACGCTGTCGGAACGCCGCGCGGCTTCGGTAAAGTCCTATCTCATCGAGCTCGGGGTCGCGCAAGACCGGCTCACGGCGCTGGGGCTTGGCCAGACCGCACCGCGTGCCGACGATCCCTTCGATCCGGAAAACCGGCGCGTCGAGTTGCGGATCGATCTTCAGTAGGCAGCCGGCGGTGGCCGGATGCCGGATTATCCTGCCGCGTCGCCTTGGGGCGGCGCGGTCTTTGCATTCGGGAATTGACCATGAGCCTTGAACGTTTTCTTGAACCCGTCTCCGACAGCCAGCCCTGCGGGCCCGATCTGGAGGCCGCCGACGATGGCGCATTCATCGATTACTACTTCGATGCCATCGACCGGATGCCGGAAAACTATGTCAACCAGGCCACCGGCGAAATCTTTGACCGCCGCGCCATCCGGATCAACGACGAGGTCAAGGCCATCGAAGCGCTGCTGGGGCGCACCCGCGATCTGCGTCTGATCGCCATCGGCGCACAGTTTGCCTGCCTTGCCGGCCGCCCCGGCCTTGTGGCCGACTATGCCGACCTGATGGCCGGCCTTCTGGAAAGCCACTGGGAACATGTGCATCCCCGCATCCGCGACGGCGACTCTGTGGAGCGGTGCAACGCGCTCGAACTGCTGGACAGTACCGCCACGATGGCGGTGGCGATCGAACACGCGCCGCTGATCCAGGATCGCAGGCTCGATTACATCACCCTGCGGCGGTATCTGGTGGCCAGCGGCCAGCGCCAGCCGCGCGAGGACGAGGCCGCAGGCGATGCAAGCGCGCTGATCACCGCGCTCGGCAGCGCCGAGAACGCCGAACAGGTGGATGCCGTCCATGCCGCGCTGACCCGCCTGCGCGACGCCCTGCAAAGGATCGAAACCGCCTGTCGTCAGGCTGGCGCGGATTCCTTCGTGCCGAATTTCGGCCGCATCAAGCCGCAGCTGGACCGCCTGCTTGCCCTGCTGCACGACGCCCGCCCCGACCTGGCCGGCAATGCAGGACCATCCGCCGACGTCACGGCCGAAACAGGCGGCGAAGCACCGGAGGGCGAACCGCAATCGGCCCAAGCGGCGCCGGCATCGCCGGCTGTGGCCACGGCCGGGACCATCCGCAACCGCGCCCACGCCCGCGCCGCGCTGACCGCCGTCGAGGCGTATTTCGTCAACCGCGAACCGTCGAGCCCGGCGCTGCTGCTGGTGCGTCAGTCGCTGGAACTGTTCGGCAAGCCGCTGGTCGAGGCATTGCGGCTGCTGCTGCCCGAAAAGGCCGGCCAGGCGCGGATCGATTTCGGCTCCGACTCGGCCTTTCTGATCGGCATGGAACGGATGCAGCAGCTTTCTGCCCCGGTCGAACCGGCCGCCGACGACGGCGCGGACATCCCCGAGGTCGTGGTCGACACCCGCGACCAGGCGGCAGCGATGATGACGGCGGTGGAAGGGTTCTTTCGCCAGACCGAACCATCCAGCCCCATCCCGACGCTGCTGTTCAAGGCGCGCGGCTATCTGAGCCGCGATTTTTCCGCACTTCTGGCCGAGCTTTTCCCCGCAGGCTGAGCCGGGGCCAGGCAGGATGTCGGCGGCTGGATGCTCAAAGGAATTGACAACCAAAGATACCTCTGTCTTTCCTAATGGATATATTGCATTCGGAACAGGGAGTGCCAGCCATGGCATCTGACTCCGCCCGAGGATTTATCAAGCGTAACCGCCCGCCAAGGGTGAACATCTCCTACGCAGACCCCTATGATTCGGAAAAGCAGATCGAACTGCCCTTCGTGATGGGGGTGATGGCCGATCTGTCGGGCAACGCCTCGAAAAAGGAAAAGCCGCGGATTGCGGACCGGAATTTCACCCAGGTCGACACCCAGAATTTCGACGACTACATGGCCAGCGTCGCACCCGGCGTTTCCTTCAACGTCGACAACAGGCTCGGCGGTGACGGCGACGACAAGCTGGGGGTGGAGCTGCATTTCAGCTCCATGGACGATCTCGACCCCGGTCATGTGGCCAAGCAGGTGCCTGCCCTCAAGACCCTGCTGGAAGCCCGCCAGCAACTGGCCAACCTGCAGCGCTACATGAACGGCAAGTCGGCCGCCCAGGATCTGCTGCGCAAGCTGCTGGGCGATCCGAAGCTCATGGAGCTTCTCGAGGAAAAGGCCCGAACCGGCGAGAGCGCCGAAGACGGCAACGGATGACGGCACCATGGCGCCGCGTCGCGGGCGCGGCGGCATGGTGATCTGGCGGCAGCACCGGCCGGTCGGGTGACCGGCGCCGGGTGCGCGCCGCAGGCAATCTGGAGAAAGCGCATATCATGGCGAACGAGACCCAGCAAACCACCGCAGGCGCCCAGCAGGTTACGGAAGTCGAGGATTTCTCCTCGCTGCTGAAGCAGAGCTTCAAGCCACGCACACCGGATGCCGAAACCGAGGTGGAAAACGCCGTTGCCACGCTGGTCAAGCAGGCCCTGCAGGACCAGTCGGTGGTGAAGGAGGACATCCTCGACACCGTCGATGCGATGATTGCCCGGCTCGACGAAAAGCTCACCGAGCAGATGAACGAGATCATCCATCATCCGGAATTCCAGAAGATCGAAAGCGCGTGGCGCGGGCTGGCCTATTGCGTGAACAATTCCGAACCCGATTCGACCACGAAGATCCGGGTCATGAATGTGGCCAAGGCCGAACTGGAACGCGAACTGCGCAGCTATCCAGGCGCCAAATGGGATCAGAGCCCGTTCTTCAAGAAGGTCTACGAGGCCGAATTCGGGCAGCTGGGCGGCCAGCCCTTCGGCTGTCTGATCGGGGACTTCTACTTTGATCATTCGAACACCGATGTCCGCATCCTGCGCGACATGGGCAAGATCGCCGCGGCCAGCCATGCGCCCTTCATCGCCTCGGCGGCACCGCAACTGATGGGCATGGACAGCTGGACCGAGCTTTCCAATCCGCATGACCTGACGACCATCTTCGACACCCCCGATTATGCCGGCTGGAATTCGCTGCGCGACAGCGAGAATTCGCGATACGTCGCCCTGACCATGCCGCGGGTGCTCGCCCGCGATCCGTACGGCCAGAACGGCACGCCCGTCGACGCCTTCAATTTCGAAGAACAGACCGATGGTCATTCCGGCGAAAAATACGCGTGGATGAACGCCTCATACGCGATGGCCGCCAACATTGCCCGCGCCCACAAGGAATACGGCTGGACCGTGCAGATCCGCGGCGTTCAGTCGGGCGGCGAGGTGATCAACCTGCCCACCCATGCGTTTCCCACCGATGACGGCGCGGTGGACCTCAAATGCCCGACCGAAATCGCCATTTCGGACCGGCGCGAGGCCGAGCTGTCGAAATCGGGGCTCATCAGTCTCATTCACCGCAAGAACACCGACAAGGCCGCCTTCATCGGCGCGCAGTCGCTCTATCGGCCGAAGAAGTATCAGGACGAACAGGCCACCGCGGCCGACAACCTGTCTTCGCGCCTGCCCTACATGTTCGCCGTGTCGCGCTTTTCGCATTATCTGAAATGCATGGTCCGCGACAAGATCGGCTCGACCAAGGAACGCGCGCAGCTTGAGCGCGAACTCCAGAGCTGGGTTGCCAATTACATCCACGGCTCGCCCGAAACCGCATCCGAACGCGAAAAGGCCATGCGTCCGCTTGCCGGCGCAAAGGTCGAGGTCATCGAGGATGAGGAAAACCCGGGCTATTATCTGGGCAAGTTCTTTCTGCGGCCGCATTTCCAGCTGGAGGGGATGGACATCGGCATGAGCCTGGTGTCGCGGCTGCCTGGCAAGTGACTGTTTGTGACAAGTCAAGCGCAACCTTGTGAAGGAGTATTGGAATGGCTGTTGACGTCTTTCTCGAAATTGATGGCATCAAGGGCGAGTCCCAGGATGCCACCCGCGCCGACACGATCGACGTCTTGTCGTGGATGTGGGGCATGACCCAGAGCGGCACCACCCATCTGGGCCCCGGCGCGGGCAGCGGCAAGGTCGATGTGAACGACATCACCTTCTCGAAATACGTGTGCAAGGCCACGCCGCCGCTGCTCAAGGCCTGTACCTCGGGCAAGCATATCCCCAAGGCAACGCTTTATGTGCGCAAGGCCGGGGGGGATGCGCCGCTGGAGTATTTCAAGCTGGAAATGGAAACGGTGCTGGTATCGTCCTACCAGACAGGCGGCAGCAATGACGGGCTCGACCGGATCGTCGAGACGCTGAAGCTGAATTTCCGCAAGTTCACCGTGACCTATACCCAGCAGGATGCAAGCGGGGTTGCCGCCGGCAGCAGCCCGGCAAGCTGGGATATCGCCAAGAACGCCGAATCCTGACGCCGGATCGGCGGCTGCCGCCCCGCGGCAGGGCCGGCAGCCGCCATGCTGCGCGATCCGTGCGTGCGCGCAGCATGACGCCGGGGGCGCTGTAGCCGGTTGCGGGAGGTTTCGCCATGTCCAGGGAAAGCGACATCAGGCTCAAGCCGCTTCAGGTTCCCCTGATGTACGCCTTCCGGGATGCCGCCCGGGCCAGGGACGCACGCCGGGAAGAGCGCATCATGGACGCAACCGAAGCCCGGGTGCTGACCGAACGCGGCTCGGTCCGCCGCCGCGGGGCGAACGAGGTCGAGCTCAAGCGCAATCTCGACATCGACCTGACCAATCTGGTCAACACCGTCTGCCTGGGCTCGGTGATCGACCTGGGCGAATTCCCGCAGGTGCAGCGCTCGATCCTCAATTTCGGCGTGCGCGACATCAGCCACATGACCAGCGAAGCGGTCAGCGCTTCGGATCTGGCGGCCAATCTCCGCGACGCCCTGATCAGCCACGAACCACGCCTGATCCCGGAATCGCTCGAGGTTTCGCTGCGCTCGGAACTCGACGAGGTCAACCAGCGCATCGCCTTCGAGGTCAGCGCCGAAATGGCCTGCCGGCCGGTGGATATCCCGCTGGAATTCGTGGCCGAGATCGATGTGGGTTCCGGCAAGGTGCGGTTGTCGAACATCGCGAACCGGGCGTGACGGGCCGCGCATGAAACGGGAGTTCCTCGACGCCTACAACCGCGAACTCGGGATGCTCTATGAACGCGCCCGCGAATTCGCCGAGGAATACCCGGGCATCGCCGAAAGGCTGGGCGGGCTGGCGCAGGACAAGCTCGACCCCGGCCTTGCCGGGCTTCTGGAGGGCACGGCGTTCCTGGCCGCCCGCGTACAGCTGAAGCTGCGTTCCGAATTCGACACCTTCACCACCGCGCTGCTGGAACAGCTGCTGCCCGACTATCTGGCGCCGACCCCGTCCGCGATGATCGTGCAGGCCCGGCCCGATTTCACCGACAAGGAGCTTGCGCAAGGCCGCCGCTTTGCCCCCGGCGCCTATCTTGATGCCGCCTATGTCGAACGCGAACGGCGGATGAGCTGCCGCTACCGTCTGGCGGCGCCGCTGGTGCTCTGGCCGCTGGAAATCGACCGGGCCGAATACTTTCCGGGGCCGGGGCCGCTGCAGGCGCTCGGGCTTGAAGTCACCGATGGCACGGCGGCCGGTCTGCGCCTGCGCATCGTGCGCCGCACCGGCCCCGGCCAGCCAGACCCCGAAAAGCCGCCGGAAAAGGCCGCGCCGGTTTCGGGCGTCGAGCTTGATCAGTTGCCCATCCACCTGAACGGCCCCATGGCCGAGATGGTATCGCTTTACGAACAGATCTTCGCCGCCTGCCGGCGGGTGACGCTGCGATGGCTCGACAGCCGCGGCGATCCGGTGTTCCGCCGCGCCCCGCCGGGGCTGCTGGAACAGATCGGTTTCGACGCCGACGAAGCCCTGTTTCCGGAAGACGGGCGGGTGTTTTCGGGTTTCACGCTGCTGCGCGAATTCCACATCCTGCCGCAGAAGTTCCTCGGCTTCCGGCTGTCGGGCCTGCGGGCGCTGCTGGCCGGCATTCCCGCCCCGGCAATCGACATCCTGCTGGAATTCGACCGGGTCGAGCCACGCCTTGCCGCGGTGCTGGGGCCGTCGCACTTCCGGCTTTATGCCGCACCGGCGGTGAACCTGTTCGAGGAACGCGCAAGCCGGGTGCGGATAGGCCCCGAGCATCACGAAACGCTTGTGGTGCCGGATTCCAACCCGCAGGTGAATTACGAAATCCACCGCATCCGCGAGGTGTTCGCCCATTTCGACGGCCAGGGCGAAAAGGCAAAGGTCTGGCCGGTCTACAGCCTGCCCGACGATGGCCAGCGCCCGCGCGATGCGATGTATTTCAGCTTCCGGCGGCGCCCGAGGCGGCTGAGCGAACGCGAAAGGCGCATGGGGGCTGCCGGCGACTATGTCGGCACCGAAACACTGATCACGGTACATGAACCCGCCGATCTGGACAGCGCCAACCGGGTGCAGCGCCTGCAGGTGACGCTGCTGTGTTCCAACCGGCACCTGCCCGCGCATCTGCCGATCGGCAAGGCAAGGTCGGATTTCCGCCTGGTGGACGACGTTACCGTGCCGCTGGCCTGCATCGCCGGCCCCACGCCGCCGCGCGATTCCATCGTCGATGCCGAACGCCCATCGCCGCGCACCGGCTCGGGGGGCGAACGGCTGTGGCGGCTGATCAACTTCCTGTCCTTCAACCATCTCGGCCTGAAGGATCGCCACCCCGACGACCCCGCCGCCGGGCTGCGCGAGGTGCTGTCGCTGTTTGCCGATCTGTCGGATGCCATCACCGAACGCCAGATCCGCGGGCTGACCGGGGTTGCCTCGCGCCCGGTGACGCGATCGGTTCGCCGCGAGGACGGCTATCACGCCGCACGCGGTATCGAGGTGACGCTGACCTTCGACGAACGCGCGTTTGAAGGCACCGGAATCGCCCTGATCGGCGCGGCGCTGGACCGGTTCCTTGCCGATTACGCCCATATCAACAGCTTCACCGAAACGGTGATCCGCTCGGAACGGCGCGGCGAGGTAATGCGCTGGCCGCCGCGGTCGGGCACGGGGCCGCTGCTGTGACCGCCCGGCGCGCGCTTCTGGCCGACGAGCCATGGCGCTTCGACTTTCTTGCGCTGATGCGCGAATTCGAACGCGGCGCCCCGGACAAGCCCCGCATCGGCATGAACGAGGTCACCGCGCAGGAAATTATCCGGCTCGGGCAGGATCCGTTCATGGCCTTTCCGGCCTCCAATGTGATCGCCGCCCATTTCGCCCCCGGCAAGGCGCCGGATGTGCGGCTGCGGTTTCTGGGGTTCTTCGGGCCGCAGGGCGCCCTGCCCCTGTCGACGACGATCGAGGCCCTGCAATGGATGCAGGGGCGCAACGACGACAGCTTTGCCCGCTTCACCGATATGCTGGCCAACCGTTTCCTCCAGTTTTTCTTCCGCGCCTGGGCCGATGCCCGCCCGGTGGTGCAGGCCGACCGCCCCGACGCCGACAGGTTCCGGATGTGGTTGGGCGCCTTCGTCGGCATCGGTTCCCCGGCGCTGGCCGGCCGCGATTCGGTGCCCGATGTGGCACGGCTCGAATATGCCGGACTGCTGGGCAGCCGTATCCGCAGCGCCGCGCGGCTGGTGCAGGTGCTGCGGCGGATGCTGCGGCTTGATGTCGTGCTGGAGGAACGGGTCGGAAGCTGGCTCGAATTCGAACCCGCCGACCTGACCAGCCTCGGCGGGCCGCGCGCGGCGCTGGGGCAGACAAGCTATCTGGGCAGCCGGGTGCACAGCATCAACGAAAAGGCCCGGCTGACCATCCGCACCCGCAGTCTCGACGAATACCTCGCATTCCTGCCCGGCACCGATCGCTGCCGGGAGTTGACGGATTTCCTGTATTTCTACCTCGGTGACATGATCGATATCGACATTGCCCTCGCCATGCCCGCGCGGGCATTGCCCGAAATCAGACTCGGGCAGAGCGGCCAGCTTGGCTGGACAAGCTGGGCCGCACCCGATCGCGAAGGCGACCCCGACAGGCTGGTTGTCTGCGCCACCTTCTCGGCCTCGGAGCTGCGACAGCGAGAACTGACCGAACCATAGCCCGCCCCCGCCGGAAGCGGGGGCATCAGTGTCAACGGAGACGCACGCCATGACCGACATCAGCCTCGAGACCGTCACCGGCAAGCTCAACCGGGCAGGCTATGACGCCTTCATGCAGGCGTTGCGCCACGCCAAGGGCGAAGGCAACCGCAACCTCGAATTCGCCCACTGGATGTACCACATCCTGCGCAACGACCGCTCGGATGTTTCGGTGACGCTGGCCGGGCAGGGCATCGACAAGGGCCGCATCATGGCCGATTTCGAAAAGGCCATCGCCGGTTACCGCAAGAACGTGACCGAGATGCCGTCGATCTCGGGGCCGATCCAGACGGTGCTGGAACAGGGCTGGTTCTATGCCACCCTGCTGTTCGGCGAGGCGCAGATTCGCACCGGGCATATCCTGCTGGCAGCGCTGCGCACCCGCGACCTGCGCCAGAACCTGGTTCAGATCAGCCCGCTGCTGACGACGCTTGACGGCGACAGGATCGCCGGCGATGCGCGCACGGTCTGGGCCGGGTCCGAGGAAGAAGACATGCGGCCGATGGACGGCTCGGGCCTCGGTCCGGCGCCGGCGGATGCGGGCGACGGGGCGGCGGGGCCGCGGGCGTCATCGGCGCTGGGGCGGTTCTCGGTCGACATGACGGCCCAGGCAGAATCGGGCAGGATGGACCCGATCGTGGGCCGCGACGACGAGATCCGCCAGATCATCGACGTGCTGATGCGCCGGCGCCAGAACAACCCGATCCTGACCGGCGAGGCCGGCGTGGGCAAGACCGCGGTGGTCGAAGGCTTCGCGCAGGCGCTGGCCTCGGGCAACGTGCCGCCGGCGCTGAAGGGCGTGCGGCTGCATGCGCTCGACATCGGGCTGATGCAGGCGGGCGCCAGCATGAAGGGCGAGTTCGAGCAGCGCCTGCGCTCGGTCATCGACGAGGTTCAGGCCAGCCCTACCCCGATCATCCTGTTCATCGACGAGGCGCACACGCTGATCGGCGCCGGCGGGGCCGCGGGCACCGGCGATGCCGCAAACCTGCTGAAACCGGCGCTGGCGCGCGG
>SKWP01000242.1 GCA_007128865.1 Paracoccaceae bacterium | reverse complement strand
TTTTTATGAATGCCAGGACCGCGATGATTTCCGCGTCATCCAGCACGCCCTCATAAGCGGGAATGTCGGATTGGTACCCATCCCCCACCAGTGGGGCGACGCCGTACTTGGTCATGAAGAACAGCTGTGCGTCGGGGTGATGCCAGGTGTGACCGGTTTCGTCATGCGGGGGCGCCGGCATACGGCCGTCGGGTCGGCGGATTTCCCAGTCGGCTTCGCCTTCCAGGTCTTCCCCATGGCAGGAGGCACAATGCGCTTCGTAGAGCCGGGCACCCTGGGCGACGACACGGGCATCGAGGTAGGGAAGAAAGCCCGCCGGCGTCTCTTCACGCGGCAGGGTCAGCCAGAGCGCCGCTCCACCGAATGCAAGCGCTGCAAGAATGATGGTCTTTCGTCCGGCAAGCACTGTCTCGACCCGCGGTTTCCGGTCGGGATTGTGGGCATCACGGCGCCGCTGGTCAAGCCGCGGCTCGCGGGTTAGGTTTTCCCCGACCCTGCGACTGCCAGCGAGGCCCGCCGTGAAAAAACCGCCGCTGACCCTTCATCTCGCCGCGCCGCGCGGATTCTGCGCGGGAGTGGATCGGGCGATCAGGATTGTCGAGCTGGCGTTGGAAAAATGGGGCGCGCCTGTCTATGTGCGCCACGAGATCGTGCATAACCGCTATGTCGTCGACGGGCTGCGCGCCAAGGGCGCCGTGTTTGTCGACGAGCTCGAAGAATGCCCCGATGACCGGCCGGTGGTGTTTTCGGCCCATGGCGTGCCCAAGGCGGTACCGGCCGAGGCTGCGCGCCGCAACATGCTGGCGGTCGATGCCACCTGCCCGCTGGTGACCAAGGTTCATATGGAGGCCGCGCGCCACCATGAAAACGGCCTGCAACTGGTGATGATCGGCCATGCCGGTCATCCGGAAACCGAAGGGACCATGGGCCAGTTGCCGCCGGGCGAGGTGCTGCTGGTCGAAACGGTCGAGGATGTCGCCGCGCTCGCGGTGCGCAACCCCGAAAGGCTGGCCTTCGTCACCCAGACAACGCTTTCGGTCGATGACACCGCGGCAATCGTCGCCGCCTTGCAGGCGCGCTTTCCGGCCATCGTCGGCCCACACAAGGAAGACATCTGCTATGCCACCACCAACCGGCAGGCAGCCGTCAAGGCAATCGCACCGCGCATCGACGCGCTGCTGGTGATCGGGGCGCCGAATTCCTCGAACTCGCGGCGGCTGGTCGAGGTCGGGCAGGCGGCCGGTTGCGGCTATGCCCAGCTTGTCCAGCGCGCCGCCGATATCGACTGGCGGGCGCTCGATGGCGCGCGCCATGTCGGTGTGACGGCCGGCGCCAGCGCCCCCGAGGAACTGGTCGAGGAAGTCATCGCCGCCTTTGCGGACCGCTATGACGTCACCCGCGAACTTGTCGAAACGGCCGTCGAACGGGTGGAGTTCAAGGTACCGCGCGTGCTGCGCGAACCGGCATGAAGCCTTCCCGCCCCCTGCCCCGATGCTCGCCAAGCCCGTCCTTCCGGCCATGAACACGATCCCGCGCCCTGCCCTGTTCCTTGGCCTTGCCGGCCTGCTGCCGTTCCTGTGGGGGGCAGCAAGCGCAATATCGCCGTCACTGGCAAGCACCGGGCAGCAACTGCTTGGCCAGCGGCTCACCGGCGTTCCGTGCCTGATCGCCTATGGAACGGTGATCCTGTGCTTCATGTCCGGCGTCCTCTGGGGATTTGCCGCACGGGCCCGCGACCCCGATGCCTGGGGTGGCTATGTGCTGTCGGTGCTGCCGGCGCTGTGGGCGTTCTTCATGGTCGGCGGTGGCCAGGATGCAGCGCTTTCGGCGCTGATCGTGGGTTTTGTCGCGCTTCTGGCAGCCGATCATCAACTGTCGGCCTGGGGGATGACCCCGCGGTGGTGGATGCGGCTGCGACTGGGATTGACCGTTGTGGTGGTGCCCTGTCTGGTCGCGGGTTTCTATGTCTGATCCGGCGCTCTGTTCCGCGGGAAACCCTGGCAAACGCTGCATGCCGCTTCGGCCGCAGGGCCAGTCGCCGGACGCCCGCCGCCATGCGGTGCACCAAAGCGGCAGGGCGCTGCTGTGACCGAAGTTTTCGCCTTTACCGACGGGGCCTGCAGCGGCAACCCCGGTCCCGGTGGCTGGGGGGTGCTGTTTCAGGCCCGAGACGGCGACAGGCTGCTGCGCGAGCGTGAACTCTGCGGCGGCGAGGCACTGACCACCAACAACCGCATGGAACTCATGGCCGCAATCATGGCGCTCGAGACGCTTTCGCGACCGTCGTCAGTCACCGTCGTGACCGACAGCGCCTATGTCAAGGACGGCATCACCGGATGGCTGGCGGGCTGGAAACGCAACGGCTGGAAAACCGCTGCCAGGAAACCGGTCAAGAATGCAGACCTGTGGCAGCGCCTCGATGCGGCGCGCGCGCGGCATGACGTGAACTGGCAATGGGTGCGCGGACATGATGGCCATCCCGAGAATGAACGCGCCGATGCGCTGGCGCGCGCCGGCATGGCACCCTTTCGGCCCTGACCAGCCCCTGCCAACCCGCGCGATCCATCGGCAAGAACCAGCCGTTACGGTCACGGCCGGTTGCCCGGCTGCGCCATGCCGGCTAAGGGAGACTTTCCCTGATCAGGATCGCAGGCGTGAAGATGTCAGACACCTCAGAGATTGCGGCGCTGTTTGATGAATGGAATTCGGCCCTGAACAGCGGAGATCCGGCCAGGGTGGCCGCGCTCTATGCCGAAGATGCGGTGCTTCTGCCGACCATGTCCAACCAGGTACGAACAACGCCAGACGGGATACGCGAATATTTTGCCGAATTCCTGACCGCATCCCCGCAAGGAACCGTCCGCGAGTCGGCCATCCGGTTGCTGTGCGAGGATGTTGCATGCCACTGCGGCATCTATGTCTTCGAACTGACCAGCGGCGGAAAGCGGGTCACGGTGCCCGCCCGCTTCAGCTTTGTCTACCAGCGTCGGGCCGATGGATGGAAGATCCGGGAACACCATTCATCGGTCATGCCCGAGCCGATCGACGCCTGATTTCCGCGTGATGCATTCTTCCCGCTCCAATCACCGGCCAGTGGCGCCATGCCGGCGCTTTCGATCGCGATGGCGGGCGACGCCGGAAACCGGCGTCACATCTTCGTGGCATCCGCCGGCGGCGTGAGCGAGCGGCGACGCAACTGCGCCTCGCGCAGGCTGATGAAGCTGACCGCAGCGATGATGATGGCACCACCGGCCAGAACCCAGGGGTCGATCGGTTCGGCAAACATCATCAGTCCCAGCAACGTTGCCCAGACCAGTTGCAGGAATGTCACCGGCTGGGTCACGCTGATCGGTGCCGCGGCAAAGGCAAGCGTCATTGTATAGTGACCCGCGGTGGCAAAGGCCGCGACCATGAACAGCAGAAACAACTGCCATGGGGTCGGCGGAACCCAGACCGCAAGCGCCATCGGTGCCAGCGCGATGGCCACCCCGACCGAAAGATAGGCCACCGTCACAGCCGCAGGCAGCGCGCCGGAAAGCCGCTTGGCGATCAGATAGGAGGCCGAAAAGGCCACGACATTGACCAGCATCGCCAGATGACCGCCGGAGATTTCCCGAAATCCCGGCCGCAGGATCACCCAGGCGCCCACAAGCCCCGCGACAATCGCAACAATCCGGCGTGCGCGAAGCCGTTCACCCAGAAACAGGGCCGCGCCGACGGTGATGAAGATCGGGCCGAGGTAACCCATCGCGGTAACCTCGATCAAAGGCAGTTGCGTCATCGCGTAGAACCAGAAGGCAACGCCCAGGGCGTGGACAAGGCTGCGCACGCCGAGCAAGGCCCAGATCTGCGCACTCAGGGCCGGCCGCAGCAAGGACGTCAGGATGGGCAGAAAGAAGACCAGCCCCAGAAAATAGCGCAGGAACGCCGACTGCACCGCCGGCACGCCATCGCCGACCAGCTTGACCCCGGCATTGACCCCGACAAACAGCAGGCCGGTCAACAGCATCCACGCCGCCCCCACCAGAGGGCGGGCTGTGGGTTCAGGGGTTTGCGGGTTTCTCATGCGGCGGTTAGACACCCGCTGCCGGGCAGGTGCAAGAGCCGCGGCCTGCCTGTCAGAGCTGCTCCATCACCTCGTCGGAGATCTCGAAATTCGCAGTGACGGTCTGCACATCGTCGTCGTCTTCCAGCGCATCGATCAGCCGCATCAGCTTCTGCGCGCCTTCGAGGTCCAGCGGGGTCGTGGTGGCGGGTTTCCAGACCAGGCGGGTTGATTGCGATTCGCCCAGCGCCGGCTCGAGCGCGCCGGCCACGGCGGCCAGTTCCGTTGCCTCGCACCAGACGGTGTGGCCATCCTCGCCCGATTCCACGTCCTCGGCGCCGGCCTCGATCGCGGCCTCCAGCAAGGCCTCGGCGCTGCCGGCATCGGCGGGATAGACGATCTGGCCCTTGCGCTCGAACATGAAGCCGACCGAACCGGTCTCGCCCAGGTTGCCGCCGTGCTTGCCAAAGGTGGAACGCACGTTCGAGGCGGTGCGGTTGCGGTTGTCGGTCATCGCCTCGACGATGATCGCCACACCGCCCGGGCCGTAGCCCTCATAGCGGATTTCCTCGTAGCTGTCCGCATCGCCGCCCTGGGATTTCCGGATCGCGCGTTCGATCACATCCTTCGGCACGGAAACCGCCTTGGCTTCCTTGACGGCAAGGCGCAGGCGGGGGTTCTTGTCCGGGTCCGGATCGCCCATCTTGGCCGCGACGGTGATTTCCTTGGACAGTTTGGAAAACAGCTTGGACCGGGCCGCGTCCTGGCGGCCCTTGCGATGCTGGATGTTGGCCCATTTGGAATGGCCGGCCATTGCGCTCTCCCGCTCGGGTTTTCTCGGTCGGCAATGCTATAGGTCAGCGCGGGGCGACGGCGCAAGCCTGCGCGGGATGCCGCGGCAACTCCGGTCACGGATGCGCCAGCCTGCCACCGCGCCCGGCCTGCGGGCCTTTCGCACCGCTGCGCGGCCTCCTATAGTGCCCGCGCATCAAGTCAGGGAGCGCCTCATGGCCGAAGTCAAAGACCCCGAAAACACCATCCTCATGGAACTCAAGGATGGCACCGTCGTGATCGAACTGCTGCACGGCGTGGCGCCGCAGCACACCGCCCGGATGAAGGAACTTGCCCGTTCCGGCGCCTATGACGGTGTCGTCTTTCACCGGGTGATCGAGGGGTTCATGGCCCAGACCGGCGATGTGCAGCACGGCAAGGCCGATGGCGGCAACCTTGGCCGCGCCGGTACCGGCGGGTCGGATCTGCCCGATCTGCCGGCCGAGTTCAGCCGCATCCCGCATGACCGCGGCACGCTCGGGGCGGCGCGCACCGCGAACCCCGACAGCGCCAACAGCCAGTTCTTCATCAACTTTTCCGACAACCACTTCCTGAACGGGCAATACACCGTCTATGGCCGGGTCATATCGGGCATGGAGCATGTCGATGCCATCGCGCGCGGCGAACCGCCGGCAAACCCCGACCGGATGATCAGCGTGCGGGTGGCCGCCGACTGAGCAGCGACGGCCTCCGGACAGCCGGGGGCCGTTCGCGTCACAACCCCTTGGCGCGATAGCTTGCCGCGACGCGGTTGATCGCGACGATGAAGGCAGCGGTGCGCAGATCCTCGACATCCTCGCGCCCGTGCCAGACCTCGCGGATCGACTGGTAAGCACTGCGCATGGTGTCATCGAGCCCCGAGCGCACCAGTTCCAGTTCGCCCGCGCCGCGCAGGTAACGCTTCTTGAAATCCGGCGACAGTTCCCAGCCCAGTTGCCTGTCGGCCGAGAGCCGTTCAAGCTCTGACACCAGCAGCATGGCATGGGCTTCCTCGTTGCGGCGCTGCATGCGGCCAAAGCGGATGTGCGACAGGTTCTTGACCCATTCGAAATAGGACACCGTCACGCCCCCGGCATTGGCGTAAAGGTCGGGGATGATGACCGTTCCCTTGCGGCGCAGAACCTCGTCGGCACCGAAGGTGATCGGGCCGTTCGCGGCCTCGATGATCAGCGGTGCGGCAATGCGTTCGGCATTGGAAAGGTTGATCACCCCCTCCAGCGCTGCGGGAATGAGGATGTCGCAGGCGGCTTCGAGCAGCGCCTTGCCGTCCTCCACGTATTCGCCGACCGGGCAGCCGGACACGCCGCCGTGCCGGGTGATCCAGTCGCGCACCGCTTCCACGTCGAGCCCGGCTTCCGAGACCAGACCGCCATCGCGTTCGATGATGCCGACGATCCGGCAGCCGTCTTCCTCGGACAGGAACTTGGCCGCGTGATAGCCGACATTGCCAAGCCCCTGAACGATCACGCGCTTGCCGTCCAGAGTCCCTGACAATCCGGCCTTTGCGACATCCTCGGGGTTGCGGAAGAATTCCCTCAGCGCAAACTGGACCCCGCGCCCGGTTGCCTCGACCCGGCCCGAAATGCCGCCGGAATTGAGCGGCTTGCCCGTCACACAGGCGCGGGCGTTGATGTCGGTGGTGTTCATCCGCGCGTACTGGTCGGCGATCCAGGCCATTTCGCGCTCGGAAGTGCCCATGTCCGGGGCGGGCACGTTCTGGGCCGGATGGATCAGGTCGCGCTTGGCCAGTTCATAGGTAAAGCGGCGGGTGATCAGTTCGAGCTCGTGCTCGTCATACTGGCGCGGATCGATGCACAGG